>JBPCUG010000764.1:0-3843 GCA_051011275.1 Cyclobacteriaceae bacterium
CCCAGATATTAAAAATACTCACACTAGTGGGCCGAAGCCAAGACTTGAAATATTACTTGCCGGTTGGAATGATGGCATTCATCGAATAGAAGTACTTGTTGGATCCAATGGGAGTTTACGCTCCCTGACGCAACAGACATTCAAGTATTTTGATACCCATTTGATCTCGGAGGAATTGGAATGGTCTGATTTGATGGCGGGAAATTTCACCATTAGGGTGGCCGTAAACAATGACACCTCCGATTTCATATCAGTCTCATATATAAAGTTAAACTACCCCCAAAGTTTTGAAATGAATGGGGGAAGCGCCAAAACTTTCCAAGCTTCAGATGTCGGTGTTAGCACCACTATCGAGATACAAAACGCTCCTGCATCTTCGATTATTTATCAAGTACAAGATCCAAACAATGTCTCCATTCTGAATTATGACCAATTGACTGATCGCATTACTACCGTGATCCCCTCTAGCACCTTACCTCCAAAATTAAAAGTAACCGCCGAACCAGCTTTGGCTATTGGTTCATTAAAGAAGGTAGATTTTGCTCCTATTTCATCCTCAGATTATTTGATCATTAGTCATGGCTCATTAAGAAAGCCGGCTGGAAGCTATGGTGACCCAGTGCAGGCCTATGCGGATTATCGTGGTAGCGAGCAGGGTGGAGGCTTTAATACTATTTTGGTTGAAGCAAGTGATCTATATGACCGGTTCAATTATGGTGAAGTATCACCAATTGCTATACGTAGATTTGCTCAAAAAATGCTTGACCTTGGTGATCCAAAGTACTTGCTCTTGCTGGGGAAAGCATACAACGTCCGATTCAACCCCTATCGTCGGGCAGTTTCGCCGGATCTAGTGCCTACCCTTGGTTTTCCAGGTTCGGATATTGCCCTCACCGCGGGATTGGATGGTACCGTTTACGAATCAGCCATTGCAACAGGAAGAATCAATGCTAGATCACCAGAACAGGTGGCCGCTTACCTAGACAAGGTGAAGGAATCTGAAGCCCAAACTGGCAATGCTTTATGGTCAAAAAACTTGATCCATCTTAGTGGCGGAATTACCAATTCCGAACAGACTCGCTTCAAGAACTATGTTGATGATTTTAAGGATCTAGCAGAAGGACCTTATCTGGGTGGACAAGTTACAACCATCAATAAGCAGTCAAATGAAACGGTGGAGTTGATCAACATCGCAGATGAAGTGAATAAAGGAGTAGGATTGATCACTTTCTTTGGGCACTCTTCTCCTGATGTCACCGATATTGAGATTGGCGATGCTTCTGATCCGACCTTGGGCTACGAAAACCAGGGCCGATATCCCATGATCTTAGTGAGCGGATGTAATGCCGGCAACATCTTTGGTGACGCAGTGGGATTTGGAGAAGATTGGATCGTAACTCCGGATAAGGGCGCTTTAGGCTTTGCCGCCCATACAGCTTTCGGTTTTGAAAATAATTTAAAACGATATGCCGATGTTTTTTACCAAACAGCCCACGCCGATTCCAACTTTATACAGCAGCCTATAGGGGATATTTTGATAGAAGTCTCAAAAAAATACTTACAAAACACTAATATCAACGAAAGGCAGATCACTCAAACTCAGCAGGTGGTATTTCAAGGTGATCCGGCGGTGAGGTTTTTTGGCACTAATCTGCCTGACTATGAAACGACTGATGAATCACTTTTTCTTGAGAGCTTTGATAGCCAGGATGTAAATGCTCTGGCTGATTCGTTCCGACTGGGTGTGATTACTCGAAATCTGGGAATTGCTGAGAGCAAACCGTTGAACCTAGGAGTAAGACGCACTTTTAGCGACGGGCAAACGATTATCTATGATTCGGTCTTTTATCCTCCTGTAAGTTATCAGGATACGCTTTATTTCACTGTACGATCTAATGAGATTAGCAATTTTGGAGAGAACCAATTTGAGGTGATCCTTGATTTCAATGAAAGCATTGAGGAATCCGATGAAGAAAATAATAAGGGATTACTAAGTGTATTTATTCCTCTAGGTGGTACCCTCAATTTAAACCCGCAGCCTTTTGCCATTGTCGGTCAGCAGCCCGTACGGCTTTTGTCTCAATCCAGTGACTTGCTAAGTGGTGAACGGGTGTTTCAATTTGAAATAGACACGTCGGAGACTTTTGAAAGCCCCTGGAAGCAGGACCAAATGGTCACCGCTGATGGCTTGGCGGAGTGGGAGGTTACATTACTCGAGGATATTGTTCCCAATGATAGTGTTGTTTATTATTGGCGTACTCGATTTCAAACACCTCGTATAGGGGAGGATAGCAGCTGGACCCGTAGTTCATTTATCTACATTAAAGATAGCCCTCGCGGATGGTCACAAGCAGCTTTCCCTCAATTTGAGTTTGATCCAACCTTACGTATAACGAGAAACGTGAATTCTGAAACTTGGGAATTCGCGACTACTGATACACGCATCAACGTAGTTACCTATGGAAAAGATCATCCTGACAATGAACCTGCCAATATTAAAGTTAATATTGCAGGGCAGGCTTTTATTGTTGGCAATCGGGGGCTTTGTGCTACCAACTCAATGAATGCAGTTGCCTTTGACCGATCCAGTACTATACCATACCCGGTGGTAGTAAAGCCCGGTTTCGATGTGTTGGATCCAAATCGCTGTGGCCGGTCACCTCAAGTGATCAATCGTTATAACAATTCCGAGATAAGTGATCAAAATAAACTTGACCAATATTTAGACCTAGTACCACCCGGCGATCATGTACTTCTATTTTCCATCGGTAACGTTTTATATGAGAATTGGAGCAACGGTCTAGCTGATGCATTTCAAACTATTGGGGTGGCCCCAGGAGATTTGCAGCAGTTACGAAATGGCCAGCCGTTGATTATCTTGGGCCGTAAAGGAGCCCCCATAGGAAGTGCAGTGTTTTTAACCGAAAGCCTGGACCAAGGAATCACTTTGGACCAAGAGATCAAGGGCGCTTTTGATCAGGGATCCATCACTAGCCCAGCCATTGGACCAGCTTTATCCTGGGGAACGTTACATAAGAATTTGGTATCCTCCGAACAACCAGGAACTGATCAGGTTCAGATCGAAATAATCGGGATTGACAGGTTTGGTAACGAACAGGTTCTATTTGAGCAGATAGATCCTAAGATCTTTGACCTTTCAGTAATCGATGCTAACCAATATCCCAAAATAAAATTAAGGGCTCATCTAATGGATACAGAGAACCTAACTCCTGCGCAGTTGAAGAAATGGCAGGTAATGTATGAACCGGCACCTGAAGGAGTAATTCTGTTTAGAGGCAGTGAGTATGGGCTTGATCAACAACTAGTACTGGAAGAAGGTGCGGCTATAGATGCAAGATTTACATTTGTTAATATCTCAGATCAGCTATTTAGTGACTCAGTTACTGTGCAATATCGGTGGTTCAATAGAGATAGCAGGGTTGCAAATGAAAGTACCTTGAAGGTGAAGCCACTCGCTCCTTTCGATTCGGCACAGTTTTCCGTTTCAGTAACCACTTTTGGTAATTATGGCAGCAATGACCTGAAAGTATTTGCCAACCCCAGACTTATTCCTGAACGTGTCTTCAATAACAATATAATCGATCTACCCAAATACCTACAGATCAACCAAGACCTCACCAATCCCATTCTGAATGTTACTTTTGATGGTCGTCAAATTTCCAATGGTGAGATCGTTTCTCCAAACCCACTTATTGAGGTATTGCTTAAGGAAGATAATCCTTTCGTGTTTAAAGAAGATACCATTGGAATGACCTTGGCCATTAAATATCCTAACTGTGAAAATTGTAATTTCGAGCCTATCTATTTTTCCGATTCCAAGAT
>JBPCUG010000765.1:0-3448 GCA_051011275.1 Cyclobacteriaceae bacterium
AAGGAAAGAAATGCTTGCCTCCAGGCGGCGGTTGCGTTCTCCAGGATGGCTACTTCCTCCACATCCGCATGAATTAGTTGCGCCAAAAATTGATAGGTCTTTTCAAGTTGGTTGTGATATTTGGTTGCAGTTTCATAACCGCCAAAGCTAATCTCTTCTTCTAAGTAATCTTTAACTGCTTTGATCACCGGTGAGGGCATTAGTGAAGACCCGGCATTATTGAAGTGAATTACTTTTTGCACTCCTGGAGTATCAGCTCGCCACCGGTCTAGGTTTTGGATTTCTTGATCAGTCATTCATCTTTCGATTTGACTCAATAATAATCAAAATTAAACGAATAGTACCGCGTTACCTAGTTAGTGAAATACAAAAAAAGGCTTCCCGAAGGAAGCCTTACTAAAGCCCATTGGTGTTCGACCCTCACCAAGGGATTAGCTGTGACTTTTCTTTAAAAGTTCCTTTCTAACTTTCATCATTTTAGCATGCGTGATCTCATCGCGATAGTTGATATCCTGCTGGAAGCCAACCCTGAGGCTCGCCACGTAGTATTCCAATCCTTTTTCAGGAATTTGATTGAGCATATAGTAGTCACCCATAACAGCCAGGTTGTAAGGAGTCTTCCTTATCTCTATTGACTTTTCCAACCAAATCTTTGCCTCGGCCAGATTGACGTTTTTCTTAATACATTTGTTAGCCGCGCTTGCTAAGGTATGCCAATCATCCGGTCCGGCATTGTCAACTGCTTCTCTGGCCTTTTCTGCGGTACGGCTTTCATTGTCACCTAAGCCTGCGGCCATAGCTGTGCCACTGACAAAAAGAGCAGCCATTACCATAGCCACCAATATCCTCAAACTACTTTTAATACTCTTACTCGCATATTCCATGGTTGTTCAGTTAGGTTAAAACATCGAATTACTCTCTTAGTGCCAAAACCCATACCAAAATAGAAGCGTCCATTATCTGATTGATTACCAAAAGTTTATGTCGTATCCCACCCGAACAGGGGTAGCACTATTCTGTTCGCTAGGCATACATTAGGTGCACGGATATGAACGGATAACCTATTTAGCAAAATATACGTAGTTCTATACCTCCTGCCTGAGCACTTCTAAAGGAGGACGGTTCAGTATGCCCCTGCTATTGAGCATACCGATTAATACAGTCATGCCAGTAATGACCAAATAGATCACCAGGACAGGCAATAATTTAGGTTGGAAAGGTATTTCGAAGCTAAACCGTGCCAAGGCCCAGGCAGCTATAAGAGAAATGATTATCCCAACCCCGGTGGCTAGGCTCCCTAGGAAGAAATATTCGAGAGCATTTATTTGAAGTACCTGCTTTCGTTGCGCTCCAATCGTACGGAGCAATACGCTTTCTTTGATCCTTTGGAATTTACTGATCACCACCGAGCTAATCAGAACGATCACACCGGTGATGATGCTGAACATAGCCATAAAACGGATTACGAAACCCACTTTATCAATGATATCATTTACCGTTTCAAGGATTAATCCCAAATCGATTATTGAAATATTGGGGTAGTCGTTCACCACTGCCTGCTGAAACTTGGCCGAAGTTTGCTTAGAGTCGACTTTTGTCATTACAACATGAAACTTAGGAGCTGCTTCTAAAACGCCAGTGGGAAACAGTACCAGAAAATTGGTCTGAACCCGGTTCCACTCTACCTTCCTTAAGCTTCCAACCACAGTAGTGATCAATGCCCCTTGCACATTAAATAGCAGCTCATCTCCTATATCTACTTTAAGACCACGAGCAAAACCCTCTTCCATTGAAATGAAAATTGTATCCTTAACTTCACTTATCCAATCGCCCTTCGTAATCTTTTCAGACGAGATCAGATTATCTCGATAGGTTACCCGGTATTCTCTATTGTATCCCCACTTAGGATAATGAATAGTACTATCCTCTAAAGCTTTTAGTTTATCAATACCATTGATCTGTTGCAGTTGCATGGTCACTACGGGTACTTCCTGGATCAAGGGCAGATCAAAAGATTTTGTTAGAGCGCTAATCGAGTCGGTCTGTTCAGTTTGAATATCAAATAGAACCATATTCGGCTGATCTTTCTTGCTGGAAAATGCTACTTGACTAAGTAATAGATTTTGCACCAGGAACATGGAAACTACCAAAGCCGTGCCCAAGCCAATTGCGATCATTAGAATGAGCGTTTGATTTTGTGGTCGGTAAAGATTGGCCAAACCCTGTCGCCAGATATAGCTCCACCCTCGGGGGAAAAACTTTCGTACCAGCCAAATGGTTAGTTGAGCGATTCCGGCCAAAAAGGCAAATGAAATGACTAATGCCAGGGTGAATACCGCAGCTTGTTGCCAGCCTCCGATATTCTGCCAATAAATAAATCCAAAAATAAAACTCAATATTCCCAGGTAAACCAACCAGATAATCGGATCTCTTCCAGATTGATCCCCTTCATACGAAGCACGCAAAGCCCGCAGAGGAGATATTTTGCGCATAGGCAACAGAGGTAAGAGTGCAAACAATACGGAAATAGACAAGCCCACCAAGATCCCTGAAAAAATAGCATCCCAGGAGATAGATAGACTTATTTCCACTGGCAAAAAATCTTCCATTACATAAGGCAATAGCACTTGGATGAAGCTTCCCAGCGCAGCCCCCAGGATTGAGCCCAGTAATCCTATGATCACAATTTGAATAAGATAAATGTACAAAGTGCCTTTCCCACTGATCCCCAAACAACGAAAGACCGCAACAGTGTTGAGTTTTTCCTTCACATAAATATGCACCGCACTTGCCACTCCGACGCAACCCAATAGCAACGCTGCGAAGGCAACAAAACTTAGGAACTTAGTAAGATTGCTAAAAGCATTTCCTAAACCCTCCTTGGTTGACTTCACCGTACTATAGCCAACGCTTTCTCTTTCAAATTGATCTTTGTGTTGATCGATGATTTTTTGTACATCATCCTCTTCTGGAAACTTGAAGTAATGGCGGTATTGTACCCTACTTCCCTTTTTCATCAATCCCGTACTCTCCAAATAGGTCATAGGAATATATACCGGTGGCGCTACCGTGCTGGCAATTCCAGGCTGGCCAGGCACTTTTTGCAAATCTCCTTCTATTAAAAATGATAATTCACCCACTCGTACTGTATCTCCACTTTTGGCATCGAACTGCAACATCAATGTTTGATCAACCAGTGCTTTTTGCTTGCTTCTAAAGCTACGTGAGGCCTCAATAGGTGTGGTTTCAATCGCGCCGTAGTAGGGGAAGTCCCCTTTCAATGCTCGTACCTGCACCAATCTGGTACCTTGGTTTTTGGGAAAAAGCACCATGGAAGCAAAACTAACTTCCTGTGACTGCTCACCGCCTAGGGAATCAATGATATTCTTGATATCCTCGGTAAAGGCACGATTGCTATTCAAAACCAAGTCAGCACCTATGATGGTTT
>JBPCUG010000766.1:0-3426 GCA_051011275.1 Cyclobacteriaceae bacterium
CTTGGGAATAACTCTTATTTTAGCTGTATTATTGACTGGTGCCTTTGGAATGTTGGATAAATGGCTACAGACTCAGATTCAAAACCCCATTTTTCTATCGCTAGCATTTTTTGGGATTTTAGGTGTAGCTTCTGATTGGCTTAATTTGCCATTGCAATTGTACCGCACCTTCGTCATAGAAGAAAAATTTGGGTTTAATAAAACCACCTACAAGACCTTTTTTGTTGACAAACTCAAAGGGTATGCATTGACCCTGGTGGTAGGCGGGTTGGTCTTGGGTGGACTCCTTTATTTGCTTATGCACTTGGGGCCAGACTTTTGGATCTATTTCTTAGTGGTGATCGCCATATTAATGCTTTTAATAAATCTGTTTTACACCAGTTGGATAGTGCCGCTATTCAATAAGTTGAATCCTCTTCCGGATGGTGAACTTAAATCAGCTATTGAATCATACAGTAAAAAAATCCACTTTCCCATTAAGAATATTTTTGTTATTGATGGCTCAAAGAGGTCAAATAAAGCAAATGCTTTTTTCTCTGGCCTAGGCAAGCGACGCAAGATTGTCCTATATGATACGCTGATTGAGAAACACACTACAGAAGAGTTGGTAGCAGTATTAGCTCATGAGGTAGGCCATTACAAAAAGAAGCACATCCTGAAAGGATATGTTTTATCAATATTACAGAGTGCAGTTATGTTATTCATTATGTCCAAAATGATCTTCAACCAGGAACTTTCGATCGCACTTGGAAGCGATCAGATGGCGTTCCACCTTAATCTGTTGGCTTTCGGACTTTTGTATTCTCCTATCTCAAAAACCATTGGAGTGCTGACCAATCTATACAGTCGCAAGAATGAGTTTGAAGCTGACGCCTTTGCTACCAAAACGTACAAAGGCAGTGCTCTTCAGGCAGCGCTAAAAAAGCTTTCCGTAAATCACTTGAGCAATTTATTACCTCATCGGTGGTACGTTTTTTTTCACTATTCACACCCTCCGTTATTACAACGACTTGAAGCCATTGATGAGGAGGCGGCCGGCCAAAAGGCCATTGCTTGAGATAGGTATCCTTAAATAAGATCAACGTCTTGTATAAACGGGTATTTCATTAAATATTGGAGAGCATCAGCTACCGATAATTCTTCGTACAATACTTGATAAAGCATATTGGTAATTGGGGCTCTTACCCCTACAGAATCAGCTAGTTTCTTAATCACTTTGGTTGTGTTTACACCTTCGGCAAGCTCTTCCATTGAGCTTTGAATTTCAGTTATGGTGGCGCCCTTAGCCAGCCGGTGACCCACAGTAAAATTACGGCTTAAGGTACTATTGCTGGTAGCGACCAGATCGCCTACTCCGGCCAGACCGATAAAAGCTTGGGCGTTACCACCGAGGGCTTGCCCCAAGTAGATCATTTCCATCATTCCGCGGCTTACTAGCAAGGCCTTGGCATTCTCACCCTGGTCCAATCCATGCAATGCACCGGCGGCAATAGCGATGATATTTTTCAAAATCCCGCACAGCTCTACCCCAATTAAATCGTGGCTGCTGTATACCCGAAAACGCTCGCTTTTCAGTAATTGCTGACCATATTGGATCACTTCATCAAATCGGCTGGCAATGACTGTTGCAGCTGGTTTTTTTTCATTGATTTCTTTGGCTAGATTAGGTCCGGCCAAACAGCCGATCCGCACTACCACACTTTCTTCCAGGATGACCTCGCTCATTGTTCTGACTTGATCGCGTCGCAGGGTTTTATGATCATCAAGTTCAGTACCTTCCGGCAAACTAACATCCAAACCCTTGGTACCGTGGATTAGAATATGATAAGGCTGCAAGTAAGGGGCCAAATCCCGGATCATATCCCTAAAATTGGCGGAGGGAATCACAGGAAAAATAATGTCACAAGTCTTAGCCAGAAACTCCAGATCGCCTGTACCTGCAATGTTGCTGTTTAATGGTACATTCCTACTAGATTGGTTTTCTTGGATCTCCCTTACTAACTCCGGATTCCTAGCGTAAAGCAGAACCGAAGCATTCTCCGCCAGTATATTGGCAATAGCGGTACCAAAGCTGCCTGCCCCGATCACGGCCACCGGTTTATTAGACTTCGTTTTCGAGACCATAACCTGACAATCGATTGTGATAAAAGTATAAAGTATTTAAATCTTGAGTAACGATTTTCCCTTCTTTGCTTTTTAAAAGGGGTCTTTTAGCATGATATAACCCTACGTTAAAAAGTCCGTGGTCAATTACCGCATCAATATCACCGGTAAGGTGCGCGGCCACTTGGACTTTGCCCTCCTCATACATGGAAAAGACTTTGTCTCGCAGCTTTTCAAAACTGTTTCGGAACGATTTATAATCGATGGTTTGCTCTTCAACTGAAAGCCTCAAAAAATTAAAAAGGTCCAGCTTTTTGTATTGTTTTCTTAATAATTGAAAGGCCGCAAAGGCCACCAAATGACTAGAAAAAACACGGTTGATCTTGTGGTACTCTTCTACAATTCGATCGCCCAGTATCTCAGTGTATTGAAAATCTCTTTGTGGATCTTTAGTTATTGCTCCCTGTGAACTAAAATAATGCCGAGTATTGACCACTCGTCCATGTTGGTCAATGCTTTCTCCTTGCTCATTGACATAATTACCCAGAAGGTCCATTCCTTTCCCTATGGAAACTGAGATGCCAGAGCCTCGAGCAAAGAATTTAAATAAAAACTTAATGATCTTATATGAAGTTGAAAACTCGTCACTTTCCTGGTAAAATCGCTCTTGTCCATGGCGGGTCAAATGCTCCCGGATCAAGCTTGGGGCCTCCAGAACAAAGTGATAGTTAAGTACCATCGGTACAACGAAGATCTTACCAGCCTTGTCAGGGTGTTCAACAAAATTAAGCCGTTGAGCCTCTAAAGCTGTGCCCAATAGTCCCATTTTCAATTTCTCCTCTATTTTTCCTGATCTGGATCTAGTACCTCCAGGGAAAAATAAACTATGACAACCATACTTTAGCGCTTCGGTTGAATATGTTTTAAGTGTTTGTAGATACAGATTATTCTTTTTTCGCCTGTCTACTTTGTAAGCACCAAGGCTATCCATAAAATAGGCAAAAATACCGATGTTAAATAAGTTCAAGCCGGCTCCATAAATAAAGGGCGGTAAACCCAGATGCTGAATGACCCACCCGATCAATACGGAATCAAGGTTACTAAAATGGGTAGGTACAAGGACTACCGTACCTAGTTTGGCGAGGCTCCGAAGTTGCTCAGCTTCACCGACCACATGGATTTTATCCGGCAGATCTAATTCGGTGCTGACCAATGCCTTCAGCCCTTTGATCCTAGTGGCATTCAGTAATCTAGCAAAGCCAAAAGAAATGATGGTTCTGGCCAGCCGGTATCTTGACTGCTTAAAGTTACCGGCAATCTCCT
>JBPCUG010000767.1:0-7939 GCA_051011275.1 Cyclobacteriaceae bacterium
CTCCGGGACGGGAAGAATATCCGCCGATGTCAATAATGGCCGCGCCGCTATGAAGCATCTTCCCCACTTGATCAATCATCTCCTGCTCCTCTAAATGTACCCCTCCATCATAAAACGAATCCGGCGTCACATTAAGTATGCCCATAACCTTAGGGGTACTTATATCCAGGATTTTTCCCTTTAGATTGAGTGTTTTATTTGACGAAAATGCAGTATCTTTCGACTCCGTGTTGACCACCTTTTTGTGCCGTTACAAATCCAAATAAATTTGATAGATCAAACTATAAGCGAATATAAGCAAGTTATTGAGGCTTGTAAAACCGTTTTCGAAAAGAAAACCAAGGACTATGGAACTGCCTGGCGCATTCTGAGATTGCCTTCGATCACCGATCAGATTTTTATTAAGGCACAAAGGATAAGATCCATCCAAGAGAAAGGCGAACAGAAAGTGGACGAGGATATTAGCAATGAGTTCGTGGGGATGATCAACTACAGCATTATGGCTTTGATCCAGAACGACCTGCCCGAAGATGCTCCTCTGGAGCTGCCATATGAGGAGCTGGAACCGAAATATGACCTAGCCATCAAACAGAATCTAGACTTACTTACCAATAAGAACCATGATTACAATGAGGCCTGGAGGGAAATGAGGGTGAGCTCCATTACCGACATTATTCTGATGAAGCTCCTGAGGGTAAAACAAATAGAAGATAACGAAGGACAAACCTTGATCTCCGAAGGGGTAATGGCCAACTATCAAGACATCATCAACTATGCTGTGTTTGCTTTGATCAAACTTAAGTTCGTAGCGCGTGCAGTCGATTAACTTTATAGCCCGTATTCTGGTAGGAGGATTGTTCATATTCTCCGGTATGATCAAACTGAATGATCCGGTCGGTACCGCGATTAAGTTGGAGGAGTATTTTCATGTCTTTGCCTCCGATATTGCACCCTTTTTTGTAAAATTCGTGCCAGCAGCTTTGTTCTTATCAGTTCTATTGAGTGTACTGGAAGTGGTGCTAGGGTTGGCGGTGCTACTAAGGTACCGCGCCCGTTTGACTAGCTGGATACTGTTGTTGCTAATCCTCTTCTTCACTTTCCTCACTTTTTATTCTGCCTATTTCAATAAAGTAACAGACTGCGGCTGTTTTGGAGATTTTATTAAGCTCACGCCGTGGGAGTCATTTATCAAAGATATTATTCTGCTGGTGCTGATTGTCTTCCTCTTTGTACGTCAACGTCATTGGATGCGAGCCACTGAAGGCTGGGCCAGATATGGAGTCATAGCCTTGGCCACAGTGATTTGTGTGGGACTGGGAGTTTATGCCATCAACCATCTTCCTTATTTTGACTTTAGAGCCTACAAAGTCGGTACCGACGTGCGGAGGTCGATGGAGCCATCGGCTGAGCTAAGGTACAAATACATCATGGAAAAGGATGGTGAAGAGTATGAGTTTGAAGAGTATCCCACAGATCCTGCATACGAATACAAAGAAATTGTGCTGCTCAATCCTGAAGCAAATCCCAAGATCACCGATTACAGTGTCTGGAATGATGAGGGAGAATTTACAGAAGCAAGCTTTGAAGGAGCTAGGTTGTTGTTGGTGATCCACGATGCTTTGAAAGCCGATCTGGAAAGCCCCCCTGAAATAAATCGACTAATTGAAGGGCTAGGGACCCAGGTGGAGGTATGGGTACTTACAGCGTCGCAGGTGGCAGACTATGAAAATTTCAGGCACGAGTATCAATTGGCGGTACCCTATTTCTTCGCAGATGCCACGGTGTTAAAGACAATGATCAGGTCAAACCCGGGATTGATTTTGATGAACAACGGAATAGTAATGGGTAAGTGGCATTTTAATGATATTCCATCCGCTGCCGACATTCAAGCGCTAATTCGGTAATATGATTAAGTTCATTGTAAAAAGATTGGCCTATGGTTGCTTAGTTGTATTTGGAGTGGTGTTAGTGGTCTTCTTTTTATTTCATGCACTACCTGGTGACCCAGTGAGTATGATGGCCGGTCAACGTTCAGACATTGCCACTAGGGACGCCATAAATAAAGAACTTGGTTTGGATAAACCGTTGACAGCGCAACTGTATTATTACCTCAAAGATCTTTCTCCCTTAAGTGTTCATATGGACCTACCAGAAAATGAAGTTAAGTACCGGTATACAAAACTTTTTAAGGTGAGCAAGAAAAAGATATTCGTTTTAAAATTCCCCTATTTGCGTCGGTCCTTTCAAACCAATAACCGGGTAAGTGAAATACTTCTAAAGAATATTGAAGCTACTTTTTGGTTGGGTTTTAGCGCCATTTTCATTGCCACACTGTTTGGAGTCTTTTTAGGTATAGTAGCGGCTTTAAAGCAGAATACCTGGTGGGACCATTTTTTTGTCTCTTCTTCCATACTTGGTATTTCGGTTCCGTCATTTGTATCGGCAATTATTATCGCCATGATATTCGGGTATTATTTAAGTGACTATACTGGATTGAGCCTTACCGGGCAGCTCTGGGTTACGCATCCTATAAATGGAAGGGAGCTACACTTAGAGAACCTGATCTTGCCCGCCATCACTTTGGGAATCCGGCCCTTAGCTATAATCGTGCAATTGACCAGAAGCTCCATGCTTGATGTTATGTCCCAGGATTATATTCGAACTGCTCGGGCAAAAGGATTGAAATACTACAACATCGTAGGAAAGCATGCTTTGAAAAATGCACTCAATCCTGTGGTGACAGCTGTATCAGGTTGGTTGGCCTCCTTGATGGCAGGGGCCTTTTTTGTTGAGTACATATTTGATTGGAAAGGACTTGGGTTTGTAACTATTTCGGCGGTACAGAGTTTAGATTTTCCAGTGGTAATGGGAGCCACTTTGTTTATTGCTATTATCTTTGTGCTTGTAAATATACTGGTAGATGTAGCCTACGCTATTATTGATCCAAGGGTCAGGCTTTCCTAAAACTATTTCATGCAAGATCAGATTTTCATTTGGGGTATGCCTGGTGCAGGCAAGTCGACGATTGGCCAACAACTGGCTCAGAAACTGGGCTATCCTTTTTTGATCTGGATCAGGAGATCATTGCCGAAAATGCAACCTCTATAACCGATATTTTTAGCCACAAAGGCGAGGATTATTTTCGTCAATCGGAGGCCGATCTGCTCAGAAAACTAACTAGGAAAACGCCTACAATGGTATTGGCTACCGGCGGTGGTGCACCCTGCTTTCATCAAAATGAAAAATTCATGTTAGCCAAAGGCCGTTGCATTTTTTTGAATGTACCTATCAAAGTGCTGGCCCAAAGATTGTTGGACGAGGGGCAAGCCATACGTCCTTTGTTGAAAGGTATCAGCCCACAGCAGTTGGTAAGTAATTTGGAACAAACATTAGAAAGTCGTAGCTCCTATTTTCACCAAGCTCATATAGTAGTCAAGGGAGCAGATATTTCCGTCCAGCAGGTACTTCGAGAGATGTCAGCTGACTAGAACTTCATCCCCAGAGTTACTACTGCATTATCCGAAGTGTTATCTACTAATGCTGTTGGAGCGCCTGGGTAAGGCCCAATAGATGATTGATATTCGCTATGTACCAAAGCTGCATCGATAAAATAGTTTTGAAATCTTAATCCCGCACCTACGGTAAATGCATCTCTACTTCTATCCAGGCTACCAGGATCCGCAAAAGGGTCACCTTGATGACTGTACCCACCTCTTAACCTAAAGATATTGTGCCTAAACTCAATGCCCATGTTGTAATTGAAAGTAGCATCGTACTTCTCTTTGATCTCTTGATTCGCAAAGTCCATCGAAAACTCATTGCTGCTAAACTTCATATTTGTATAGTCGATATACTCAACATCAGCGGTAACAAATCCGTGTTTGCCCAAGAACAATGCGATCCCTCCGCTTAGTCTAGATGGGGTCCGCAAATCAATTCTTACCGGTAGGAAGTTGGTGACTTCACTTTGTGTGGCTTGGTTAGTATAGACTGCCTGCGCACTAAGCACGGATTCATCTTCCAAAAAGTAGTAGGTCGGAGTAGTATAAGACACACCAATAGAGAATTCATTTATAGGCCTTACAATCACCCCAAAAGTACCATTCACACCAGCTCCGGTAAACAATCTGTTGTCTGTCAAAGTGAACCTTTCTAAGTCAGCTCCGCTAGGAAGTTCTCTGAATAGGCGTTCAGATTCATAGCGTAATGACAAGAGCCCTAGGCTCGCACCAAAATAAAACTTATCAGAATAGTTACCTCCGTAAGCAATGCTGGTCTGGTATTGCGCTCCTGTGCGGTTAATCAACTCGCCTTGACTAGAAGGGAACATTTCATTCGGGAAAGCTAATTCTCCAGTGCTGGTATCGTAGATGTTACGATCTACGTAGAAGAGTGTGTCTCCCGGGCTAACTGATCCATAAAGATCATTGATATTTTCCTCTATTCCATTGATTAAAACAGTTGTAGCACCTTCCTCGAAGATATCGTAAAACTCCCCCACAATACCGGTGTTGAAGGCTAGTCGAGACAGCTCGCTACCCTCCCCAAAAT
Organism: Cyclobacteriaceae bacterium; assembly: GCA_051011275.1. Lineage (GTDB taxonomy): Bacteria > Bacteroidota > Bacteroidia > Cytophagales > Cyclobacteriaceae > JBPCUG01. The sequence goes on from JBPCUG010000767.1 coordinate 4,552, forward strand.
TGAAGTCATCTACCACATAATCGATGAAATCGTCAGTAGTGTTATCGCCTTGATAATTGATCTGATTTTGAAAGTTGCCTATCCGAGAGAAACTAAAACCCCATGAGCCACCATTCCATCCATTACTCCGATTAGCTTTGCTTCTATTCAGGACTGCACCGCCATTAGCAAAATTGAAAGGGTTTTTGAATTCACCGGTAGTTCTATTCAGATAGTTCGAGGTGGCTTCGAGTGAGTTGATCGATGGGCTTATGATCGCTTCTGATTTGGTGTAAAATCCTAAACCAGCTGGGTTGTATGCAGCAGCACTTAGGTCGCCGCCTAAAGCATTGTGATTTCCCCCTGTGCCTAGCATACGGGCACTTCCATACAGGTCGCGTTGCCCAAATTGAAGCGCAAAGTCACTAAAATCCTGGGCACTGGCTTCGAAAATAGTGCATACAAATACTGACGTGCTTATTAAAATAAGCCTTATAAACTTTTCCATAACGTGAATGTCTTAAATTGAGCTTACGCCAAGGTTAGATGGTACAAAGTAGAGAAAACTTAGTTTCCTCTACTACGACTTCTTGATCCGGAACTACTACCTCTGCTAGGACTAGAACTTCTTGATCCACTTCCCGATGAGATGCGTGCGCCACTTGATGAACTCCGTGACCGTGATCCAGATGAATAACTGCTTCGGCTCGGGCTGCTGCTTCTACTTCCTGATGAGTAACTTCGGCTCGAACTGTTGCTTCTACTAGGTGAATAGCTACGGCTTGACTTGCTGCTCCTGTTTCCACTAGACCGGTAAGAAGAACTATTGTTACTTCTGCTTCCGCTGGACCGGTAGGAAGAATTGCTGCGGCTATTGTTGCTGGGTCGGGTCGATCGAATATTTTTACCTGAATTCCCTCGAGCAGGCACAGTGCTTTGCCGATTAGGAGTAGTCGTTCTGATATTGCTATTACTCCTGATGTTGCTATTACTTCTGTCCCTTATGGTCCTGGTTCCAGAGCTGCTGGATCGATCCCGAATAGATCGGTTAATGTTGCTATTTGTGCGATTATTACTTCCGCTTCTATCCAAAGATCTGTTTACCCTACCTGGTTCACTAGACCTTATCGTACGTCCATTGGTCCTAGTTCCGGAACGATTGATTGTAGAACCGCTTCGATCACGACTGGTGCCCCTTATGGTTCGGGTACGGTCGATACTAGCGTTGTCAACGCTACGAGTACGTTGGCCACTTGACCGACCGTCTATATTATTGGTCCTAATTCGGCTATTTTGGCTTGATGAATTTATGCTGGTACGTTGCCTTATGTTACCATTTCTATCCACAGTGCTTCTTCCTGTACGGAGTCCATACTGATTAGAGTAATTTCCTGATTCAATATTATTTACTATCACAACATTATTGGCTCTTCCATAATATGATGGAGGACACCAGGCATTGTAGCCGTAGCCACCGTAGAAGGAATTAAAAGGACTGAAGAAAGGATCGTAATATCGCCTTCCAAAGCCTCCGTAGCCCCAACCAAATCCAAAATTAAGGCCTGCATAGAATCCCGGTCGATAACCCCTAAACCATCTGGAACGAAATGGCCGATAACCGTAACCATATGCGTAAACATCGTAAGGGTTATAAAAATTGTAATAAGATCGATATAAAGGATCATAGATTGTTCCGGAGTAAAAGTAGGGGTCGTTCCAGAATACGTTATCAAAAGAACTGTAATAGTTGGTCCCTCGGTATCCTCGGTTGTATCTTCCAACTCTATAGTCAGAATCCCTTAAATAGTCATCCACAATGCCTTCGATATCTTCTCTGCTGTAATTTTCCACATAGTAGTCATCGGCAGAATAAGTTTCTTCACCACCCTCATCGGCTATGGCACCGTAATCAGGGTTGAGGGTTTTGGAGTTATAACCAACCCCAATACCTGAGCTCGTCTCATTGGGATCGGTAACCACTTGTTTGGTTACAGTTGTAGTAGCAGGATAGGTGGTCGTAGTAGAGACAGCAGCCCTATCATTGCTTCCATAATAAAGATCGTCGTACTCAGAAGTCTGAGCATACTGGCTGGAGGCGCAGGAATACAATCCGGCAGCCAACATCAGTAGTAAAATTTTTGTAGCGGAAAACAATTTCATGGTGATACCTTTCATTTGGTTAGAGGACCTTATATTATAACGACAAAATACTAAATAAGATTTAATTAACTGTGAATAAACTTATATTTGTCGCTCGTTTATTACCCAGTATTGAGCAAAATTAATGCCATCCTGTCCGGTAGGTTCCAATTCTGGCTAAAAACATGATTTAAATCATACAAATAGGAGAAATGAGTAAAGGATTGCCAAAAAGAAGTGAAGATTATTCAGCTTGGTACAACGAATTGGTAAAAAAGGCCAATTTGGCGGAAAATTCCCCGGTGAGGGGCTGTATGGTGATCAAACCGTATGGTTTTGCCATTTGGGAAAAAATGCAAGCTGCTCTTGATCAGATGTTTAAGGAAACCGGTCATAGTAATGCTTATTTTCCTTTGTTCATCCCAAAATCCTATTTGAGCAAGGAAGCAGCCCACGTGGAGGGTTTTGCCAAAGAATGTGCTGTAGTTACTCATTACCGCTTGAAAAACGATCCTGGGGGTGGGGGAGTTGTGGTTGATCCTGAGGCTAAACTGGAGGAGGAGTTGATCATTCGACCTACTTCAGAAACGGTAATTTGGAGTACCTATAAAAACTGGATACAATCTTACCGGGATCTACCGTTGCTAGTTAACCAGTGGGCAAATGTGGTACGCTGGGAAATGCGAACCAGACTATTTCTTCGCACCGCTGAATTTCTATGGCAGGAAGGCCATACGGCTCATGCTACCAAACAAGAAGCCGTGGAAGAGACTTTACGAATCCTTGATATTTACACCAAGTTTGCCGAAGAGTTTATGTCTGTCCCGGTGATCCAAGGGATCAAAACCGAAAGCGAGCGTTTTGCCGGAGCCGTAGATACTTATTGCATCGAAGCACTTATGCAAGATGGCAAGGCCTTACAGGCAGGGACATCCCATTTTCTGGGGCAGAATTTTGCCAAAGCCTTTGATGTGAAGTTTGCCAGCAAAGAAGGTCCTTTGGAACATGTTTGGGGCACTTCATGGGGTGTTAGTACCCGGATGATGGGAGCACTGATCATGGCGCACTCTGATGATAATGGACTGGTGTTGCCCCCAAAATTGGCACCAACTCAAGTAGTAATAGTACCAATTTTTAAAGAAGAAAGTCAGCTACAAGCCATTAGTGAAAAGGCGCTTGGGATAAAAGCAGCTTTAGAGGCAAAGGGTATTTCTGTTAAGTTCGATGATCGGGATACCTACAAGCCTGGATGGAAGTTTGCCGAATATGA
>JBPCUG010000768.1:0-9866 GCA_051011275.1 Cyclobacteriaceae bacterium
ATTAAACCCACCGCACAAAGCGAAAAAAATAGGGTTAAATTCTTCATTCTATAAATTTACTTAATAGAGTCACAAAAATTGGGAGCAGGTCCAAAAACCAAGTGATGTGCTATCCAACTTATCTTAGAACATTTACGTTATATGTTGATAATCCGCCGGTTAATGCGATCTATGGGCAAAGCCTCTTACTTAATAAAGATTAATGCTAAACACCTTTATCGGATAGCAATTTTCATCACTGTGTTTCATCCCAGCCAACTTTTTGGACAAGAGGCAGAAGCGTTCCCTAAAACAAGAACCATTGGTCTACAGCTAGGCGCTCAAAGTTTCCTGCTGAATGATGAAATAGGCTCGAACCTAAATTATTCCGGCAGCGCCTTTGCTGCGGCGCTCACCTATCAAGCCAGCGAGAATAAAAAAAGGCAAGCTATAAGTTTACGATACGCCAGTCCCACTATTACCAACGACTTTAACAGTAGTCAGATAGAGGGGCTATTGGTGATGGTTGATTATTCCTTTCAAAAAAAGGTAACGCACTTCTCATCGATCCAGTCCGATCTCTATTTGGGTCCGTATGTCAGATTTCAAGGCTTTGATCGAACTTTCAATTTTGACCGTAACACGGGGTCCAAGGATACAGGTGAAGTTTTTGGATCTGTGGGTTTAAGTACTTCTTTGGCTAAGAACTTTGGGGCTAAAAATCGTTTCGATGCTTCGGTGGGAATACCGGTCTTGTCCTATATATTTAGCCGGGAGTTTACAGGATCGTTTACCAATGAGTTCTTGTGGGTCAATAGATTGGTGGATTACCGTTTTCAACTCGACTACCAGCGAAAGTTGCAGGGCAACTGGAGCTTCCAAGCTGGCTATGGTTTTAACTACTATCATGCAGACCGGACCAACGATGTAAACTATGGCAGTCATTTATTTTTAGTGGGTTTTCTAATGAATATTTAATCTGTATTTTGAAAAAGTATTGCTTCCATCTTATTTTGATCTTTTTCTGTTCCTGCGACCAGCTACTGTTAGAGGAAGATCCCGAGAATTCCTTAGTACAAAATTTCGAGATCTTCTGGCGAGAGTTTGATAGACACTATGCTTTTTTAGAGCTTAAAGAATTGGACTGGGACTCGGTATATCAGATTAGTCGACCAAAAGTAGAGAGCTTTACTTCGGAAGCAGCCCTTTTCAATCTGCTTGAAGAAATTGTTTTAAGCCTTGAGGATGGGCATGTTAATCTCTACTCCAATACCGGAACGGTAAGTTATGACTTCACAGCAGGCTTTCCAGCTAATAGCCCTGAACATGTAATTAACTACTTGGAAAATATCTCTCAGCCCAATAATAAGATTATCCATGCCGACTTAAAGAATACCAATTTGGGCTACTTCAGAGTAGGCTCATTCGGAGGTGACAGATCCTCTTTTGAAGTGATTGATGAGATCATAAAAAGGTTTGAACAAAAAGAGGGGATCATTATTGATGTGCGATCGAATAGCGGCGGCAGTGACACCAATGGGGGTATCATTGCCTCTAGATTTGCCGATCGAAAAAGACTCCATCGCAGATTTAAATATAGAAACGGACCGGGGGCAACAGATTTTACTACTTGGTTCGATGACCATGTTGAACCAGATGGGCTGCATTTTTCAAAACCCGTAGTGGTACTAACCAACCGGGGATGTTTCAGTAGCACAGAGGATTTTATTCTGGCCATGCGGATTCTTCCTCACGTGCAAGTTGTTGGTGGGATTACCGGCGGTGGATCGGGAAACCCTATCATCCGAGAGCTGCCCAACGGCTGGCTGTTTCGTTTGTCTACCTGGGTTATGGCCACCCCGGATTTCGAAACCTTTGAGGAAATAGGACTGGCTCCAGATGTATCGGTAACAATTTCAGAGGAAGACGCAGCCAATCAAAAAGACACTATATTAGAAGAAGCGATTGCTTTAATTGACTGAAACTTGATCGCCATAATGAGAGTATTTTGGATTTTACTCGTATCTGTGCCCCTTGTTACTGCTTCCTGTTCTCAGCATTCTGAGGCTGATCTCGATTGGGAAATAGCCTATAAGAATGACAAAAACGGGAGTACTATTGAAGGCAGTAAACAAAAGCTGATCAACGCCATTAGGCATGGGATTCCTATTAGGATCGGCTGGGGTACCAAAGGGGCTAATCACAGTATCGAGCACATTTCCCAACCCATCTGGATCGCCATATTAGATGAGCAGGAGGTCATTGCCCACCTTGACCCACAAGTACTTTCGATCATAAACTGGGAGGAGCTTTCAGCTAGCTATTCAGATTCTGCTAAATTGAAAGAAGAATGGAGGGTAGTTTTGACAACCAAAGGTGAGTTTGATGCGATCTGGTATGACAAAGAGACCAACAAACAAATACAAAGACGGCCTCAGAACCATGCTATTACCTGGTTTGTGAATAGGCCTAGAACCGAGGATCAAGCAAAACCATTTTTTGAGTAGCGGAGCAATAGACAGTAAGCTAATGACACTTATTCAGACCATAATATATCCATTCATCTTCACAATTGTTTCTGCCTCAGATTGTACAGGCCAAATAAACAATTCACGAATATACCTCAATCAAAAACCACCTGGCCTATTACCGGAGATCTTTGCACCAGATATTATTTCTTTGTCTAATGAATCGGAGTTCGGCTCGGTATTTTCAAAAGATGGCAAGGAATTTTTTTACGGAGTGGACATTGAAGGCAGGACCGAGATCCGATATACTGAACTTCAAAATTCAAGATGGACTGAGCCAAAAGCCATTATCTCTCACGAAGTGTTTGGATACAACGATCCTTTTCTTTCGCCGGATGAAAGTGAACTATATTATATCTCTGATCAACCTGCAGATGGCATGGAGGAGAAAAAGGATCACGATATCTGGTACTCAAAAAGAACACCAGAAGGCTGGTCAGATCCGATAAATGCTGGCCCCAATATTAATAGCGATCGTAATGAATACTACATATCTTTTACCAACACCGGGGATTTGTACTTCGCCTCCAACAAAAACGCAGCAGCCAATCGGCAAACTAACTTTGACATTTATGTATCAAAAAAGTTCGATGGCAAGTTTCAAAGCGCAGTCAAACTAAGCAATGCGGTAAACACAACCAGCTACGAAGCAGATGTGTTCATTGCTCCAGATGAATCCTATATCATATTTGCCGCATCTAGAACGGAAGGATTAGGGCATGGGGATCTATATATTAGCTTTAAGCTGGAAGATGGTTCTTGGAGTAAGTCTAAAAACATGGGCGAAACGATAAATAGCACCAACCATGAACTATGTCCGTTTGTAACAGCTGACCGAAAGTATTTTTTCTACACCAGCAATAAAGATATTTATTGGGTCGATGCGGCTGTAATTCAAAAGATGAGATAACAGTAAATTGGATTTCCAATAAGCAAATGAACATTGAGGACTATCGGCTATATTGCCTTTCGAAAAAGGGAGTCACGGAATCCACTCCTTTTCCAAAGCTGCCGGATATTTTGGTATTCAAGGTCATGGGTAAAATGTTTACAGCTACCGATCTAAACACCTTTGACAGTTTTAGTATCAAATGTGAGCCAGAAACAATTGAGTCACTTCGAGCCCAATATCAGTCTTTAAAGGAACCTGCCTATTTCAGTAAAAAGCATTGGAGCCGAGTAGAAATGGATGGCGCTATTTCGGACCAATTACTTTGTGAATGGCTAGACATTTCTTATAAACTGGTCGTAGCCAACCTTCCAAAAAATGTCAGGCAACAGCTAGAAAATAGTTAACGACCGTTTGTTGGCGAGGTGAACCTTCCACAGACATTCACTTTTCAAAAAGGTTTGAATGCCCTATATTGATCCGAATTCTAACCAAGCTCTAGCAATAACACTTTAAAACCAAAACGAAATGGAAGAAAATCAAATGCTTGACCGAGATATGAATACTGACTTGGGCTTAACTCCTTCAGCCAAATCATACTTAATGGAGACTGCAAAATGGGCGAAATTCTTATCAATCGTGGGGTTCATAATGATTGGGATCCTGGTAATTTTTGCATTTGTGTTTGGTACGGTAATGTCAAATATGCCAGAGTTTGATGAAATTCCTGGGTTTGCCGGAATAGGAGGAACATTCATTACAGTGATTTACTTGATCATGGCCTTATTGTATTTTTTCCCAACATTATACCTTTTTCGATTTGCCACCAAAACCAAGGCAGCCTTAGAAGGGTCTAATACCGATGGCTTAAGCGGCGGGCTGGAAAACCTGAAGTCTACTTTCAAATTTATGGGTATTTTGATGGCCATAGTCCTGGGCTTTTACGCGCTAGCTTTCATTTTTGGTATTATTGGCGGGATTGCCGGGATGGCTATGTAAATGACGGGCTTCGATTTCACACAGTCAATTGATTTTGAAAATGATCGAGTAAGGCTTGCACCTTTAGAGGTTTCCAATATTGGCGATTTACAAGCAATAGCATTGGAGGAAATCTCATTGTTGCAGTACTCTCCATCCGAGATCCACCTTGAAGAGAAACTACGCCAATATGTGGAGACAGCAATTGAAAGTAGGGAGAAAAAAATCCGTTATCCATATATTATATTCGATAAATTACAAGACCAATATGCCGGAAGTACTAGCTTTGGTAATGTGTCGAATAAGGACCTTAGACTAGAGATAGGCTGGACCTGGATAGGTAAGAATTTCCAGGGCAGCGGCCTTAACCAAGCCTGCAAATCCCTAATGTTGGAATATGCATTTGACACCTTATCCTTTGAACGTGTAGAGTTCAAAATTGACAGTCGTAATCTGCAATCTAGAAAGGCGGTTGAAAAGATCGGAGGCATTTATGAAGGGGAGTTACGTAGTCACACTGTGATGTCGGATGGCTTCAGAAGGAATACGGTTTATTATAGTATATTGAAAGAAGAGTGGCCACAGATCAAATCAAAGTTGCAGGTGTAGGAGAAGATTCAAGCATGTTTGCTCTTGTACCAAGATTACTACTCAAAACATTCATTTTATGAAAATAATATTTACCGTAGTACTCCTTTTTTCTTCGGCAATCGGCCAAGCACAATCCCTGGCTCAAAGGCTTGGCTATGCCGATAGCACGAAGCTTTTGATCCTTCATGCTGATGATCTTGGAGTGGCTCACTCAGAAAACCAAGCCAGCTTCGACGCCTTTGGAAAAAAGATGGTCAACTCTGGCAGTATAATGGTACCCTGCCCTTGGTTTAATGAGGTGGCAATTTGGGCCAGCTCACATCCTGAGGCCGATCTGGGGCTGCACCTTACCTTGACAGCCGAATGGAAACATTTAAAGTGGGGCCCTGTTTTGCCAGTGGACGAGGTACCAGGGCTGGTGAACGAAAAAGGCCATTTTTATGATAATGTTGCTGATGTGATTGCTCACGCTACAGCGGAAGAAGTAGAAAAAGAATTAAGGGCTCAAATAGAAAAAGCACTGGCTTTTGGCATCATCCCCACACACCTGGATACTCACATGGGAAGTATTCTGAATGTAAAATTTTTTCAGGTGTACATCAAGCTCGGTCAGGAATACAAGATCCCGGTAATGGTAAGCCATACGCTGCTAACTATGATGCCTTTTCTTAAACCACTGGTGGGTGAAGAAACTCTTTTGGTTGATCATTTGCTGATGGCCAACCCACAAGACTTCAAAGAGGGGATGGCAGATTTTTATAGCAGCCAACTCCGATCATTAGCGCCCGGCGTTAGTGTCCTGCTCATGCACCTGGCTTACGATAATGCAGAAATGCAAGCTGTAACTATTGACCATCCTGATTACGGCGCTCAATGGCGACAGCACGACTTTGATTTTTTTACCAGTGAAGCATGTCGCAAAATCCTGGAAGAAGAAAGCATTCAATTGATCACTTGGCGAGAAATTGGTACTTTATTGAAATAGATTATGTCAACCAAAGCTCACTATCAAAACCACCTCTCCCCCATTTATGCCTGGATGGTTGGTGACTTTCAAAAAAGAGTAAAAGAGCAGCTACAGTTCTTTGAAAGCAATGAGATCGGACCGCAAGGAACAAAAAAAGCAGTTGATCTTGGATGTGGTCATGGCATCCAGTCGATAGCACTAGGTCAGCTGGGTTATGAAGTCGTGGCGATTGATTTCGACCAAGGTTTACTCAAGCATTTAGATGATCAAAAAGGAGATCTACCCATAGAGACGCACCAAAGCGAACTACAAGATTTCCCCGCTCTGGTTGACAACCCGGAGTTAATCGTTTGCATGGGTGACACCCTAGCCCACCTTGTGTCCGGTGATGCGCTGGATAAGTTAATAATTGAATCATACCAGTCACTTGCTCCCGCCGGCAAGTTGATCCTCTCGTATCGGGACTATGGCCATGCGCTGGAAGATACGCAACGATTTATCCCAGTGAGAGCGGACGACGAAAGAATATTAACCTGCATCTTAGAATACGAGAAAGATAGGGTAAGGGTAACTGATTTATTGCAAGAAAGGACAGTCAACGGATGGCAGCAGAAAGCCAGTTCTTACTACAAGTTACGGATTAGAGCCAAACTGGTGGAGTTTTGTGTTCAAGAGGCTGGCTTCGATATAAATCTTCATCAGAATATAGGCAGGATGCTACACATGATTGCTCAAAAGCCTATCTAAGTTTTATTTCCACAGCGATCAAAATAATTTTGACCCAACAAGCGCTGGTTTTTTTCAGTGATTGTCAAAAACTTTTCGTTGTATTTCAAGTTTCATTCATTAAACCCCATTTTTCTCCTTCGGTATATATGGGTACATTTGTAGTAAGCAACTGCTGAGTATTTTGGATAGCTTCCTACTGTTTTTCGAGCAAATGCCTTCTTGGCAAAAGCTAATCTGGATAACGGCCTGTCTCTCGTTTAGTTGGGTCTTGGAAGGGAGTTTTCCGCTCTTTAAGTTCAACTACAAAAAATGGAAACACGCAGGGGTGAACCTGATATTTTTGGCCTGTAGTCTTACCATCAACTTACTTTTCGGATTGGCCACAGTAGGTATCTTCAATTTTATTTCCGGGAATGAGATAGGGGTTTTGCATTTGATAGAGATACCAATATGGATTGAGCTTCTTATTGCCATACTTTTTATGGATTTTGTTGGTCAGTATTCAGTGCATTACTTATTGCACAGAATAAAATGGATGTGGAAATTTCATATGATCCATCATAGCGATACCAAAGTGGATGCTACCACCGGTACCAGACATCACCCTGGTGACTATGTTATGAGGGAGATTTTTGCATTGTTAGCTGTGGTCATTATTGGCGCTCCTTTTGCCTTCTATGTCGTGTATAGAATCGCCTCGGTTTTCTTCACTTATTTTTCGCATGCCAATATAAATATGCCGAAAGGGATTGATAAGGCATTAAGCTTCGTTTTTGTCACACCAAATATGCACAAGTTCCATCATCATTTCGAACGCCCATGGACTGATACCAATTTTGGCAATATGTTTTCTTTTTGGGACCGGATCTTTGGAACATTCGTCTACGACAATCCCAAAAAAATAGTTTATGGATTGGATGTATTAGACGAGAAATTGGATGAAGATGTCGGCTATCAATTTAAGGTGCCATTCGACAAAAACATCAAGACAGATTACTGATCGTCTCCTTAAAGCAATCTTAAGACCAAAGGTTCTCACCATAAGACCAACCTTCCCGATCCGGCTCTTTCACATATTGATCAAAATCCTTGTGATTAGTCACCTTCATATTGACCGCATCATATTCGATTCTTGTATGGAACCGCTGCGCCATAACCCCAACTAGAGCCATTTCGGTTAGGTCTGATGCATATTCGAAAGTCGATCCGCACATGGGACCCTCTTCCTTAATGGCTCGTATCCATTCACCTTGAGGGTCTTCTTCGGCTACCCTCGGGATGGTCTTTTCTGGCATAGCTTTGCTAAATTCCGTCCATTCCTCCTCTGAGACCAGTAATTTAGGTTTATTTGGTCTGCCCCCGGTGATCAACGATTTCTTATCCCCTACCATGACCATACCCGATTGAGGGAGTTCATCCAAAAGCCAATCAGGTCTGTTTTGAGGTTGCAATCCTCCTTCATACCAACGAAGAGTGACCGGTGGCTTATCTCCTCTGGCCGGGAAATTGAATTGCACTAATGATTGGTCTGATACAAAATCATTACCCACGCCTGCTTTTGCCACTGAATCTACCGAAGTAGGCATACCAAGATCCAAAGACCAGAAAGGCGCATCCAGTGTGTGGCAGGCCCAGTCCCCTAGTTCTCCATTGCCAAACTCATACCATCCACGCCAAAATCTAGGCAAATAATAATGGCTGTAGGGTCGATCCTTAGCTGGACCAAGCCATGAATCCCAATCTAAACCAGCCGGCATAGTCTCTTTGCCTGGAGGGAAGTTATCTGGCTTTAGAAAATAACCATCTTCGCGGAAATGGGGACCATTGAACCAGGCAATGACCTCAGTCACATTACCTAACACACCTGCATCATACCACTCTTTCACCAGGCGTATTCCTTCAGTGGTGTGTCCCTGGTTGCCCATTTGCGAAATAACACTATAATGTTTTGCTGCTTTTTTTAAAGTGCGCAACTGCCAGATATTATGGGCAAGTGGTTTTTCAACATACACATGCTTTCCTAATTCCATTGCAGCCATAGTTGCGGCAAAGTGTGTATGATCTGGAGTACTCACCACCACAGCATCGATCTTTTTGCCCATTTCATCGAACATCTTTCGAAAATCAGTGTACCGCTTGGCTTTTGGATAGGCGTTATAACCCTTAGCTGCCATTTCATCGCTCACATCACATAGAGCAACTATATTATTAGTCGGCAAGCCCTTGTCATTTTTTATATCACAGCCTCTGATGTTGGCCCCAGCCCTACCTCCAACTCCAATAAATGCCAGATTGAGCTTTTTATTGGCCGAGTAACCATAGAGATTTGGAACAATCATAAATCCAGCTGAAGCTGCTGCAGCGGTTTTGGCAAAGGACCTACGAGATAACTTTTTCATGTCAAGTTTGATTTCAATGCTTTCACTAACAAGTTAAATTTATTTGTTACTTTCTTCAAACCTGAAGCTATAAATATCCTGCAAGGCATAGTTCTCATAAAAGCTAAAAGATACCAACATCATAATTATTGTATATAAATTTGGATCTTGTATCTCAAGGTACCTCGGAGGTTCCACAAAGCCTGAGGATCTAAACCATTAGAAATGGAAATCAAAATTAGACCAGCCAAGGAAACCGATTTCGCTGAAATTGTAGAACTTTTCAAAGAGTTTTCCAGCTTCGAGAAACAGTCGGAAAAAATGACTAATTCAGTAGATAGAATGCAGCAGGAAAAAGACTTTTTTCATTGTTTTGTGGCTGAAATTAATTCTAAAATCATTGGTTATGTGAGCTATTTTTTTCTGCTACTATACTTGGACAGGCAAGTGTCTGCATATGGATGATCTATATGTTCAATCTAATTATCGAGGTAAAGGAATTGGCACAAAATTCATTGAGCAGGTAGTAGATTTTGCTAAAGAAACTGGCTGTCATAGATTGCGCTGGCAAGTATCCAATTGGAATGCACCGGCGATTGAATTCTATAAGAGTTTAGGGGCTGAGATAACCGATGTCGAGTGGAACTGCGATTTGCTATTGGATTGATACCCTTTGAAAGGCATAATCGGCTTCCCTTAAAACGTTTAACTTAAATCAGTTCTCCTTCGTACACTAACAATACCATTAGTTTTATCATAATTACATGATTATGAAGAAAAGAATAGTAACTGTTTTGTGAGATAAGGTCGGCAGAAAACAATCGACG
>JBPCUG010000769.1:0-5917 GCA_051011275.1 Cyclobacteriaceae bacterium
GTATAACTTCTAAAGTTTGCAGGTCAGGGTAGCAATGATTTGAACACTTAACCAATGATTCATGAATTTAACTAAACTATCAGTTGGGGTAAGAAACCGATTCCTGAAAACCTGGCATAGGTTATTGTCAATATTAGGAGCGGATTGGACTTATGAAAAATCCTTCTTTTATCTTATTGTAGCAACCATTTTGCTTTACATGCTATTAAAAGGGATCGCTCTAATTGATGAGATTAAATTGGGCCATGATTTCATATGGACGGTATTACTTCTGTCTTTAGGCATTTTGGTTATTGCCTTCTTGTTCGCTTTTGGGGCTCGACTTTTAGTGAAAGCAGTAAAAAATGATTTTAAATAAAACATAAGCAATGGAAAGTCGCATCGAGCCCGGCAATGTAGTTTGGGTTTTTAAAATAGGTTTGGAAGGAGAGATTACCAAAGTCGAGGCTTTTGGACGTGAGACTAGATATCATGTTAGGATACCAAGCGATGATGATGTTTATGTTTACTCAAGGGAGGACCTACACCTATTTCCAAAAATGGCTGAAGAAAACATCAGGAAAGAGTGGGGGCAGAAACCTTCTTAGATCTCTTTTAAAGCTATATTTTTTAAAACAACTATTACTGATATGAAAACTTTTGTTGCATCAATATTTTTTTTGGTTCTAATAATTGAAACCGCAGTTGCCCAAAACTTTGAAAATCTGGGTTATGACAAAATTGGCAAGTTTGAAAACCAGAGGGCAAGAGTGCATCTCAATGGTTTATGGGGCATAATAGATTGGAATGGCAAAGAGATCATCCCTCCCAAGTACGAAAGGATTGGAGTATTTAAAAAAGACCGGGCACGCATTATGTTGGATAAACATTGGGGAATGGTCACTTGGAATGGGGACGAGATTATCCCTCCGGTTTATGAGAGACTAGGATATTTCCATAATGAGCGAGCCAAGGTCCTGAAAGATGGGAAGTGGGGTATCATCAATTGGGATGGACAAGAGATTGTGCCAGCTAAATACGATGCTATTGAAGAATTTAAGGATGGTCGCGCGTTAGTTAGGACAGACGGAAAGTGGGGCATAATAGATAATAATGGAAAAGAGATCGTGTCAACTAAATACGATAAGATTCAAAAATTTGAGAATGAAAGGGCCAAAGTTTCATTAAACGGGAGATGGGGTATCATTGATAAAAACGGGGAAGAAATTGTACGGGTGGAATAACGGTGAGGCAGTTAAGCTTTCAATGAATAGGTTGAGTAGTAAAGATGAAATTTAACTGAAACATTATGGATAAAGAGGTTATTTTGACCGTGATTGATGACAATCCCACCGGAGCGTTTATTACCGAAAGAACTATCAGCAGATGGTTTGAAAATTGGAAGATCAATTTTAAGGACTCGGTTGAAAATGCTTTGACCTTTGTGAGGAAACAAAAGCCGATAAGTATGGGGTCAGCTAATTTGATTTTAATTGAGTCAGACATCGGTGACGCCGGTTGCATGCGTTTCCTAAAGTCATATGATCTGTTGTCGGAGACTATAAAAAATCAATTCGAAATTGTTGTGATGTCTTCCGGTTTGCCAAACAATGAAGATTTGCAGAAGATTAGGAGAAACCCTTTGGTGACTTTGGTTTTTAATGCACCATGGAAAGAGGATCATTCGCAAAAGTTAAAGGAACTTGTCTTGAAGGGGATTTGAGATTAGTAAACCTAAACATGCTCTAGTGGACCCCCTTGAATACTATTTGCCACCCTTATTAATCATCTCCTAGGCCGATTAATGGAGTCTTACCTTTGGGCGACCCTGTCAATTAGCGAATAGTGATATTGCTTCCACCAAAAATAGGGTGACACAAAAAGTCCAACTAGGAGGTAACCAAGCATAATCACTTGTGGGGTTCCGCCTAAGTGAACGAATTTAAAAACTGCCCCGGCCAAAAAAATGATCGAGGCTAAGAGTCCGACTATTACTGCGAATTTCTTCATAACCTACAAATTAATGGTGACTGAGGAACAATCCTTGTTTAGGCGATAAAGCCAAAATAATCTCCAGTAATTAGGGAGGTAAGCCCTTAATATTTACTTTTATTTTATTCAACTGGGTTATCGAATGCGCACAATTCA
Organism: Cyclobacteriaceae bacterium; assembly: GCA_051011275.1. Lineage (GTDB taxonomy): Bacteria > Bacteroidota > Bacteroidia > Cytophagales > Cyclobacteriaceae > JBPCUG01. Next base: position 2,128 of record JBPCUG010000769.1, read on the forward strand.
TTGGCTATTGTTCTTTCTTGTGATCTTGCTATTATGCATGGCATGGCTACAGTGGTTTCCTGAAGGTGCCCTAGTGGCCCCTCATGCTTCCTATTCTACTATGTTGGTTGGTCAGTATTATGCGGGTAATGCGTATTGGGTATTTGTGCTTTTAGGGTGGAGTATGATAAATATCTTCATTCTCTGCCTCTATCTTGGCTTGCGTCATCGAAGGGGACAAAAATCGATAGTTCGCTGGTTAGCGACTGGCTATTTACTTTATTGCTTGGCTTATGCTATGATGGTTCTTGCTGATCTTAATTATATAAATGCAGATATAACCAACTATTTTCTCGGCTTTCCTGCTCCGACGGCATGGATGATCTATGGTATGTGGTTTGTCCCTTTATTGTTTAGCATATTGTTTATTAGCAAATATAATAGTTGGGTGATCAATTCCGATGACTTAAAGACCTTTGAAAAGATCCTGCAGGATCGAAAGCAAAAGTTGGATCCTGGACAACTGAAAAATTTATAATCTTACAATCATGAAACCGGTTTCTGGAAAAGCGACTTCCGAAAGCAAAGACCTAAAAAAAATCCAGACCGGGGCAGACTATATTGAAAGCTTACGCAATCGTAATCTTACTGTATACCTTTTCGGCCAAACCATTGACGAACCGGTGGACCATCCCATGATACGCCCCTCCATTAATGCCATCGCAGAAACTTATGATCTTGGGCAGCGCGAACCGGAACTGGCCACTACTATTTCAGATTACACCGGGGAACGCATAAGCCGCTTTTTGCATGTTTGCGACAGTACCAAAGACCTGGTGCTTCAAAATAAAATGCAGCGCAAGCTTGGCCAACTGACCGGCACTTGCTTTCAGAGGTGTGTGGGCATGGATGCCATCAATACGCTGCACTCAGTTACTTTTGAAATGGATGAAAAGCATGGCACAGACTATCATCAGCGTTTCAAGGCTTTTGTTACTTCGATGCACACTTATAACTATGTAATTGGTGGAGCCATGACAGATGTGAAAGGTGATCGAAGCCTGCCACCACACAAGCAGCAGGATCCGGATATGTTTGTACATATTACCAAGCGTACTGAGGACGGCATTTTTGTAAGCGGAGCTAAAGCCCATCAGACAGGTTGCATTAATTCTCATTGGTTGATCATTATGCCCACTTTGCGTCTTTTGGAGGAGGACAAGGATTACGCGGTAATAGGAGCGCTTCCGGTGGAAACCCCAGGCATAACTTATATATATGGCCGACAATCGTGTGATACCCGTAGCATGGAAGCCGGAGATATTGACCAAGGCAACGCCAAGTTCGGAGGTCAAGAGGCGATGGTTATTTTGGAGGATGTTTTTATCCCTTGGGAATATGTATTTATGGATGGAGAGTATGAGTTTGCTTCTATGCTGGTGGAGCGATTTACTACTTATCACCGTCGCAGTTATGTTTGTAAATCCGGAGTAGGTGATGTTTTGATTGGAGCTGCAGCTACGGTAGCAGAATACAATGGCGCTGAAAAAGCTTCCCACATTAAAGATAAGCTGGTACAAATGACCCACCTCAATGAAACCATTTATGGTACTGGTATCGCATCTTCCCACCAAGGATATGCCACCAAATCGGGTGCTTATATCTGTGATGATATGTTAGCCAATGTTTGCAAACATCATGTTACTAAAATGCCCTATGAGATCGGACGGCTAGCCCAGGATCTGGCAGGAGGGTTGGTAGCTACGCTGCCCAGTGAGAAGGAACTGGATCATCCGGAAATCGGCAAGCTTTTGCATAAGTATCTTCAAGGGAAAGCGACAGGAAAGACTGAAGATCGAGTTCGCATTTTACGCCTAATAGAAAATATGACCTTAGGTAGAAATGCAGTAGGCTATTTAACAGAAAGCATGCACGGAGCAGGATCACCGCAAGCGCAACGCATTATGATCTCCCGCACTATGCAACTCGAATACAAAAAGCGCTTAGCTAAAGTATTAGCTGGGATTGATATGCCAGAAGATAAGGATCAAGTGATCGAAGAACTGTCTGATTATTTTGGCCGCGTCTTTAAAATTCCTAAATCGTAATGCACGCTTCTGTAATGACAATTGCTGTTTTCTTAAGGGCCGCGATCCAAAAGTATGGAAGAACTTAGGAGCCCTATTATTCTTACCTCCATAGGGATCTATATGTTTCTCTGTGTTGTGGTGGGTATTTGGGCTTTGCGGCGTACCAAGTCGGCACATGACTTTTTTATGGCCGGCCGTAACCTGGGAATTATGGTTACTGCCTTTGCTGTCTTTTCAAGCACCATGAGTGGTTTCGGATTCGTTGGTGGACCCGGCTTGGTATACCGGTTGGGTATGAGCTCAGTTTGGATGGTGGTGAGCTCTTTGATCGGCTTTAATATCTCGTTTTTTCTGTTAAGTAAAAGGCTGCGACTCTTTGCCGAGTTGGGTGATTCAATGTCTTTACCTGATGTGGTGGCACTGAGGTACGGTAGCAATCATGTGCGATTTTTAATTTCGATCGCCATATTGCTGGGAGTGATCGGTTACCTGGCTACTCAGATCCTGGCGATGGCGGTAGTACTTAAAGATATCCTCAACCAAACCCATTATTTTGAGACTTTAAGTTTGGAAGCGTGTATGATCATCTCCGGGTCGATCCTGGTGTTTTATAGCGTTACAGGGGGAATACTTGCTTCCGTATACACCGACATGATACAGGGAGGGATCATGGTGGTGGCCGCTTTTTTGGTTTTCCTTACTGTGATCAATGTATACGATGGAGGGTTTACCCAGATAAGCGAAACTATATATGCAGATAATGCTCAGGCTATCGGGCCTTGGGGAACCATCGGTATGGTAGGGAGCCTTAGTTGGCTATTTGTCTTTGGATTGGGCGCTTCCGGGCAGCCTCATGTGATCACCAAATTAATGATGAACAAAAAGATCACAGATGCCCGACATATTCTTCCGGTATCCATATTTGGTTACTTGTTTACAGCTCTGCTGTGGATAGGCATTGGTTTAGTAATGCGTGCTCTGGTTTTAGATGGTAGCCATCCGGAGTTGGCCACAGCTGATGCAGCTGCTTCTCAATTCTTACAAAATTATGCCCACCCACTATTAGCTGGAATTGTTTTTTCCGGTCTGTTCGCCGCAATCATGTCTACAGCGGATGCTTTTTTGAATATCGGTACTGCGGCAATTATGCATGATATTCCCAAGTCCTTGGGGAAAACGATCGGCAATGAACTTCTCTTAGCTAGAGTTACTACTTTTCTTATCGCCGTTTTTGCCGGCATTTTCGCATTGTATACCGGGGATTTAGTAGCCATCTTGGGAGCTTTTGGTTGGGGCACGTTTGCCGCTGCAATAGTGCCTACCGTTGCTATTGGCTTGAACTGGAAGCGAGCCACACCATTAGCCGCGAGTACTGCTATTATCGCCAGCCTGGTAGTTAATTTTGTGGTCAAGATATTTAAGATCTCGATGCCTTATAATTTAGATGTAGGTGCTTTGGCATTGACAATATCTGTGACCCTTTTTATCGCCATTTCTTTATTATCAAAGCCGTCCAAATTAGATCCTGATGTAGAGGCAGTGATGAACATTTAGACGTGTTCCGAGTTGCGAATTAAGCGTGACCCAACCCTAAAAGTGATGACTACTTTAATCGTCTTTATACTATTCACTCCTCCGGTATTCTCACATCAGGCATGGGACTCAGGCTGGTCCACCCGCCATCTACTATTAAAGTTTGCCCGTTGATCTGTCCAGCATCT
>JBPCUG010000770.1:0-4717 GCA_051011275.1 Cyclobacteriaceae bacterium
CTTTTGGGCGATGTGTTTCGGTCGAGGTCTAGTGGCTACTCAAGAAGACTTTGGTAATCAAGGTAATCTACCTACTCATCCACTATTGTTGGATTGGTTAGCGGCGCATTTTATGGAAAGTGGCTGGGATGTAAAGGCTTTGATGAAACTAATAATTATGTCAAAGACCTATCAGCAAGCGTCTGTACCTAGTGAGCTAGCTAAGAAGCGGGACCCAGAAAACTTATTATACAGCCACTATCCCGCGCACCGTCTCTCGGCTGAAGTGATAAGGGATCATGCTTTAGCAGCTAGTGGGTTACTCGTAAGACAGATAGGGGGACCGAGTGTTTATCCCTATCAACCACCAGGTATCTGGAAAGCTTTGGCCACCCGCAATGCCACGGAATATAAACAACAAAGTGGAGATAGCTTATATCGCAGGAGCATGTATACCGTATGGAAGAGAAGTTCGCCGCCACCCTCAATGCTTAATTTTGATGCTCCGGATCGCTATTATTGTGTAGTGAGAAGACAAAACACGGCTACGCCTTTGCAATCTCTTGGCTTGATGAATGATCCGCAATTTGTAGAAGCGGCCAGGCAACTGGGAGATCGGATGATCAAAGAGGCAGGAGAAAAGACAGAAGACCGGATCACCTTTGCTTTTAAGTCTCTGACTGGTACATTACCCCAGCCAAATGATCAGGTTAAGATCAAGGAGTTTTATGAAAAGGAGTTGGCTTCATTTCGGCTAGACCCGGATAGAACAAGGCAATGGTTGAGCATCGGCGAGTATCCGATTGATAAAAGTCTGGATCAAGCCGAACTGGCGGCTAATGCTTCTGTGGCTTCAACTATTATGAATTTAGATGCTTTTGTAACCAAGAGGTAATGAAAGACTTTGAACAACATGCAAAATCTGTGCAGGACGCGATGAACCGTCGTACCTTTTTGAATAATAGTCTGATGGGCTTAGGTGGTTTAGCAGTAGGCTCCTTAACCAGTTCTTTCTCTTTGAAACAGCCGCTGGATAGCCCTGGTTTGCCTCACTTTGCTCCTAAGGCAAAACGGATCATTTATCTTTTCCAAAGTGGTGCTCCTTCGCAGTTGGAATTGTTTGATCACAAACCCAAGCTAAAAGAGATGTTCGGACAAGAGTTGCCTGCGTCAATAAGAGGCAAGCAAAGAGTGACAGGAATGACTGCCAACCAGCGATCGTTTCCTATTGCTATGGGTGACTTTTCTTTTGATCAATATGGCCAGAGTGGTGCATGGATCAGTAACCTTTTGCCCTATCATCAAAAGATCGCCGATGAGGTTTGCTTTATAAAATCGATGTATACCGAGGCGATCAATCACGACCCGGCAGTTACATTTGTACAAACCGGCTCCCAGCAAGCAGGGCGTCCAAGCATCGGTTCTTGGATGAGCTATGGATTGGGTAGTGAGAATGAGAACTTACCTACTTTTTGTGTGCTGCTTTCTCGTACCAATAACTATGACCAACCCCTTTATGCAAAACTATGGGGCAATGGCTTTCTGCCTAGTGAACATCAGGGAGTTATGTTTAGATCGGGAATCGATCCGGTTCTGTATTTAAATAACCCTCCGGGCATGAGCGGCAAAGACCGCAGAAGGATGCTGGATTACTTGAAGGACTTGCATCAAAGCCAATATCATCAAACCGGCGATGCCGAAATACAGTCTCGGATTGCTCAATATGAGATGGCTTATCGCATGCAAACGGCTGTTCCTGAAACACTGGATATCTCAAACGAGCCTGATCATATATTCGATCTCTACGGAGCAGACGCCAAGCAACCGGGATCATTTGCCTACAACTGCTTGTTGGCTCGTAAACTTTAGGAGAACGGTGTGCGTTTTGTTCAGTTATATCATCAAGGTTGGGATCAACATGGCAATCTTCCCACGGAGATCCCCAAATTAACCAAAGATACGGACCAGGCCTCTGCTGCTTTGCTTACTGACCTAAAGCAAAGAGGGCTGTTGGAAGATACCTTAGTTATTTGGGGTGGTGAGTTCGGAAGAGGTTGCTATTCTCAAGGTAAGCTAACGAAAGACAACTATGGTCGAGACCACCATCCGCGATGTTTTACTATATGGATGGCGGGAGCAGGAGTGAAGAAAGGCTTCACTTATGGGGAGACTGATGACTTTAGCTACAATATCGTCAAAGACCCGGTACATGTACACGATTTTCAAGCCACGGTTATGCATCTAATGGGTATTGACCATGAACGCTTTGTACATAAATACCAGGGGCGTAGATTCCGATTGACTGATGTACATGGCAAGGTGGTTAAGGATATTCTAGCCTGATGTTTTTGGACCTTCAATTGGTTTACGGTAAACTAAAAGCCACATAAGCATCCCCTGATTTTGTACCTAACTTACCACCACCACAAGCGATGACGACATACTGTTTTCCATCTACCATGTAGGTGCTTGGTGTAGCGTAGCCGGCAGCTGGAAGATCGGTTTCCCAAAGCATATCACCATTGGTTTTGTCGAATGCCCTAATTTTTTCATCCAATGTAGCAGCGATGAATAGTAATCCGCTTACTGTAACCACCGGACCTCCATAATTTTCTGAACCGGTTGTAGGGACCCCTTTTTCTTTAAGTTTAGGATGCTCTCCCAAAGGAACCTGCCATTTAATTTCACCTTTATTTAGATCAATAGCATTTAAGGTGCCCAAGGGTGGTTTCAAAGCTGGGTATCCATTTTGATCGTAAAATTTTATGTAGCCGGTTCCGGTAAACCTCAGTTGAGGTTCAGCAGTGTTCATCTCTTTCTCGCTGAGCTCTTTTTCTTCCAAATCAAATAGATAGGCTTTTATGGCATTGATTTGATAGTCAGCCATCCAGGCGAACCCAGGCATAGCACCGCGACCTTTTTTAATAAGTGATGTAATGCTATCCGGGATCATCTGTTGCTTCAGATCAACTAAGCTAGGAACGTTGCCCATAAAATCACCACCTTGTAGTTCCGCTCCATGGCAACCGGCACAAAACTGGCGATAAATGGCTTTTCCGCGACCAATGTTAGTCACTCTTTTGGTGTTTGTATCAGCCTCAACCATGGTGAGGATCCATGCCATTTCGTTAGCATTCACATAAAGTAAATTACTTGTGGGATCATAAGCTGCACCTCCCCACTCACCACCGCCATCATAGCCCGGAAAAATAATGGTCCCCTCCCGGCTTGGAGGAATAAATCTTTCCCCCGTTCTGGTTCTTTTCAGGATATCCAAAACATACGCAGTTGCTTCAGGCGATAGATCTGTGACTTGGTCTTTGGTAAATAGTTGACGGGCGAAAGGCTCGGGCTTTCTGGGCACTGGTTGTGTAGGCCAGGCTTGCTCGCCAGGGAGGTCGGAGGTCGGGGCTGAATGTTCTTCAATGGGAAATAGGGGTTTGCCAGTTTCCCTGTTAAATAAGAAAACAAAACCTGATTTGGTTATTTGAGCTACAGCATCAATTTCTTCTCCATCGTGGTTCACCGTAACAAGATTAGGTGAAGCTGGTAAGTCTCGATCCCAAATATCGTGATGCACGGTTTGATAATGCCAGATCCGCTCACCAGTTTCAGCATTAAGGGCCAAAAGGCAGTTAGCAAAAAGATTTTCTCCATGCCGGTCGCCACCATAAAAATCATACGATGCCGATCCAAGCGGGATAAAAACCATCCCACGGTTTTCATCCACTGTCATTCCACTCCAGGCATTGGCGCCGCCTACGCGCTTCCATGCGTCTTCCGGCCAGGTTTCGTAGCCGTATTCGCCAGGTTTGGGAATGGTATGGAAGGTCCAGGCAATTGCTCCGGTCCGAGCATTGAATGCTCTGATGTAACCTGGCGCGGCACCAGCCGATTCCGACACTCGGGTGCCTAAAATAAGCAAGTCTTTGTAGATCACTCCAGGGGTGTTAGATGTTACCAGAAGATCTTTGGCATCCTCACCTAGGCCTTGGTGCAAGTCTACTTTACCCCATTTCCCAAAGCTTTCGATCAACTCTCCGGTTTTAGCATTCAAGGCATATAAAAATGATCCGGCCGTACATAGGATCCGTGGGTACTCTTTGTCTTGCCAATAGACTAAACCTCGATTGACTCCCATTCCATATGAATCATATTTCCCTTCAAAAGGGTCAAAAGACCACAACTCCTCTCCGGTACCGGCATTCAAGGCAAAGAACTTTAGTTTAGCCGAGCTGCCATATAGGACACCGTTTACGATAATAGGATTGCATTGGATCTGCGATCGGTTTTTAGGATCGGCATCACCACAATTATAGGTCCAGGCCACTTTGAGTTGGGACACATTGTTAGCATCTATTTGTGCAAGTTGCGAATAATGAGAAGCTGCTCGATCACCTAGATATACCGGCCAGTCTTTGTTCGGGTAGTTGGCTTCCCCTTTAGGTTCGCATGATAGTGCCAAGAAAAGGGAAAAAAGGAACGGATGGAAGCGCTTCATAAACGATTAGTTAGGATGAGCTTAATTTCCAAACAACCGAATAGAAATGCAAATTTGATTAATTGGTGTCTAGCAATAAAAAAAGGCTCTGATAAATCAGAGCCTTTCAAACTGAGAATAGATGTCAATTTTTATAATGGTGCTGCGGTGCCAGCATAACTACCGAGATCAGCTTTTGGTACATTGGCGCCAAACTTAGCATTGATGGCGTCAATAAATACATTTGCTGCAAATGCA
>JBPCUG010000771.1:0-3316 GCA_051011275.1 Cyclobacteriaceae bacterium
CCCTACTGCAGCCCGAGCTGTAAGGACAGATCCATTCTGGAATAAAAAGGCAAAAGCTTTCAGACAGCTGGCCAATACTTCTTAATGACCTTATGTATTTCCTTGTGTGTAGCTCCAGCAGCAATCATTGATCGACCAAAAAGATAGTCATTGCCGCCTTTAAAGTCAGTGACCTTTCCTCCGGCCTGCTTCACAATCAAGGTTCCGGCTGCTATATCCCAAGCATTAAGGTTATATTCGAAAAAACCTTCAAAGCGACCGCAAGCCACATAGGCCATATCAATGGCAGCGCTACCCATCCTTCTTAAGCCATGCGTTGATCGCATGAAATGATCAAGTAGCTGCAGGTATTGGGGCAATTGATCAAAGTGATAATAGGGGAAACCCGTGGCTAGTAGGCTTCCATTGAGTTTACGAACCGGCGAAACACTTATTGGTTTCTCATTACAAAATGCCTTTCCATCCTTGATAGCATGAAAACACTCTTCGCGATTGGGTTCATAAATAACTCCCAGAATAACTTCATCCCCCTGCATCAAGGCAATACTTATAGCAAATACCGGGAGGCTGTGGATGAAATTTGTGGTGCCATCCAAGGGATCAATGATCCATTTGTACTCTTCTCCATCGTCTGTAGCAGTGCCTTCCTCGGTGATAAATCCGGCCTGTGGTAAAATAAGCCTCAACCCTTCTACCAATTTTTGTTCAGCTGTTTTATCGACATAGGACACTAGGTCATTAAGCCCTTTTTGCTCTATCTTGTCGGGCTTAAAATTTCTTCCTTCCAACATGATAAACACCGCTACCTTTTTTGATAGCTGAATAACTGCTTCCAGAGTGTAGTCAAGGTTGATCATTGATGCTAATATGAATAGTAATTAGAGAAATTAGAAGTGCGATAAGAAAAAACTGCAGAAAAAATCATTTGGACCTCCTACTGCCTGCAACCACAATGACAATTTCACCTTTTACTTTTCTATCATTAAAATGAGTTATCAATTCCAATAAGGTCCCATTTATCGTTTCTTCAAAGACCTTAGTGAGTTCTCTGGAAACCGAAGCAGGCCGCGACGGTCCGAATATCTCTTGAAATTGGAACAATGTCTTATGCAATCGATGTGGTGACTCGTAAAATATCATCGTTCGAGGTTCATCGATGAGGTTGCCTAAGCGTGTCTTCCTGCCTTTCTTAACCGGTAGAAAACCCTCAAACACAAAACGGTCTGCTGGCAAACCTGACTTTATCAATGCCGGTACAAAGGCTGTAGCTCCAGGTAAACATTCCAATAGAATGCCTTGCTCCAAACAAGCTCTCACCAACAAGAAGCCGGGATCAGAAATTCCTGGGGTTCCCGCGTCTGTAATCAAAGCCATCGATTCCCCCTGTTTCAGACGCTCTATTAGACCAGCGAGTTTTTGGTGCTCGTTAAAAGAATGGTAACTCCGAATGGGTTGATCAATTTTCCAATGTCTTAAGAGTTTTTTAGAGGTACGTGTATCCTCAGCCAGGATACAATCGACTTGTTTTAGGATGTCTACTGCCCTATAAGTAATATCACCTAAATTGCCAATGGGAGTGGGAACCAGGTACAGCTGTGTGGCAGGGCGCATACTTGGCTAATTGTCGGTCGTTAATTACTATTCGTTAATTGATCGATTGCCTTCGCAAGTTTTCTATCCTTATCCGTAACAGTATTGTTTGCATCATGGCTACGCAGCTCGATGGTAACCGTATTATATACGTTGCTCCAATTAGGATGGTGGTCCATCTTCTCCGCCAATAGTGCCACCCTGGACATGAAAGCAAATGCCTCAGAAAAGTCTTTAAATTCAAAGGTCTGTTTTAGTCGATCATCTTCTTCTATCCACATTTTAAGTTCTTTTGGTTGAGTTCATTTATTTATTAAAGCGCAATGATTCCTTCGATCTGGTAAGCAGCCTGATAAACAGCTATGACCTCATCACTTGACTGCATAGTTACTTTGGCAGTTACACTAATGTAGTTGCCCCTTTTTGAAGCTTTCGAACTAATCTGCCGGGGCTCAAATAGCGCTTCAATCTGAGACTGTCTGTCTTTGGGTACAATAAATTTAAACATGTACAGGTCCGGCCACTCATGCTCCTGATCAAGTTGATCTTTGAAATCTTGATTTTGGTCATCCATATCCATGCCGGTCTGGGCCTAAATCAGACAAGCGTACTAATAGGATTTATACCGTTCGTCGACAATATTAGAATGCTCCCTAATAGCATTGCCAATGCTAAAGCCATCACGGTTTTCTGCAGTTTGTCTTATCTGTTGTTTGTATTGACCGTAATCAGCAACTTCAGGTGCTTCAATAATGGAAATGAGTTCTACAATAAGGACGCCATTGTCTTCCACTATTGCTTGAGAACGCGCACTGGGTTTAAGAGAAAAAGCCCGGCCTACTGCCAAAGGGGCATTGCCAACATTGGCTAGCGAACTACTGCTAAGCTTTAGATCGCTCGCGCTATATACATTTGCATCTGTACCGAACGCACTAGCGATCTCCTCCAAACTTCCACTAAGTTCACTTAGCTGCTGCTTAATTAATTCACCCTTTTTCTGGTATTTAGTCTTCACGGTCAGCTCTTCTCTTACATCGTCTAGTTTAGCGGTACCTTCTTCCTCCTCACCAGTCATTACTGCAACAACATATTGATCATCCAATTCAAAGACTTCTGAGACCTTTCCTTTCGAGGCATTGTTATACAGCCAGCGAACCACCTCACGCGCGTCACTTAAGGTGTTTACATTTCTTGCATTCTTATCGATCTTTGGTGCATCATAAAGATCCACGGAATCCTTTTGGCCAGTGGCTTCAAACTGCTCGAGGTTGGGACTGTCGCTTCTAAAGAACTCCGCTTTCCGATACGCAATCTCCCTGGTTTCTTGGCTAGGTGTGATCTCTCTTAAGATGGTGGCTACCTTATATAGATCGTTCGTTTTGGGCTCCTGGACATCAATAATATGATACCCAAATTGGGTTTCAACTACTTTATTGAGTAGACCTGGTTGAGTTGCCCCAAAAGCCGCTTCCTGAAACTCCGGTACCATCCTTCCGGTAGAGAACCAACCTAGATCGCCACCGGTTGTTTTATTAGAAGTATCATCACTATTTTCCAAAGCTATCTGAGCAAAATCAGCACCATTTTTCAACTGCCTTAGTATTCCTTCTGCTTTAGCCTTGGCCTCCGCCTCGGCTTCCTCACTCTCATCTGCAGGCTTCACCAAAATATGACGGGCTTTTGCTGCCTCAGTAGTATCCTGTTCGATTGCTGACACTTTGTATAA
>JBPCUG010000772.1:0-5082 GCA_051011275.1 Cyclobacteriaceae bacterium
GCCCGGACCCGTGGGAGATGCGGAAATGCTGGCTGAGAAATTAAGTGACTTTGGTTTCCAAATCGAGATCATCAGAAATCCAACCACTTTTGAAGTTTTGGACAAGTTGGAGGAGTACTCTGACAAACAATACAAGAGCTATGATCAATTGTTCATCTACTTTACTGGCCAAGGAGAGTACGATGAAAAATTAGACGGGGGTTATCTAGCATGTAAAAATTCCAAAAATATAGACCCCGAAAAAAAGACATATTTGCCCTTTTCCCTGGTAAAAAGTATTGTCAATAATATAGCTGTTGAACACATATTGCTCACTATGGATGTGTGTAGAGACGGTACCTTGGAGAAACCACTTAGACTGCTCTTAAATCAATTGGAAGGTGATAAGCCGGTGGCAGCAGCGGCCAGGCAAGAATGGGCAGAGAGTTTGTTAAATCAGAGGAGCAGACTTTTATTGACCACTGGCTATGATCGCTCTACGAATGCCGAGCATAACCCATCCATGTTTACCCAAAGCTACTTACATGCATTTAATGCAGCAGTAAGCGATACGATATTAACTTTATCCGACCTATTGAAGCATTTTCGACAGATCAAGCCAGAGCCTCAATTTCGCTCATTTGGTGATAATGTTAACTCCAATGGATTTGTTTTTGAACTAAATCGGAAGTAATTTCTGTTTAGTTTATGCTACCAGATCTACTAAGTTGGGAAAATTTCAACTAGATATAGTTCAGTTCTTTATCTACTTCGAAGCCCTTAATGGGGTTATTTTATTTCTACTATTATTTTTTTCTGCTAAAAATAGAAAAGCCACAAAATGGCTAAGCCTATTGATCCTAGCGCTGGTTTTCAATTGGGGATAGGCGCGGTTACTTCCGCGGCTACCTTGGTAAAGTGATTGTAAACGGGGAAGACTATCAGTTTCTCCTCCTTTTTCTTCTCTTTCGCACCTTCTTCTTGGGCCGGTTACGCTCCCCTAGGATCCTTTTGAATATCTCCTCGAGAGTTCTTTCATTGTCGCGATAAAATTCACAATCCAAAAGGCTAACTACTGCCTCGGATGGCGGCCGAAACCTCGCTTTTATAATGCTTTTATGTTGCGGATCCTCTTCAATTTTCTCTAGGAACTTGGCCCATATGGGTAAGGCCATGGCAGCCCCTTGCCCCAAACCTATGGAACGAAAGTGAATATTAGGGTCATCGGCACCTACCCAAGCGCCACCTACCAGCTGAGGGGTGATCCCAATAAACCATCCATCTGCATGGGATTGTGTAGTCCCGGTTTTTCCACCCATGTCGTTTCGCAATCCATACTTATAACGTAGTCTGCTTGCAGTTCCTCGATTGACCACGTTTTTCAACATCTCAACCATAAGATCTGCAATTCTGCTAGACATTACCTGGCTCTCCGGTTGTGGTGTCTCATACCCTTGTATCAGGCTTCCTCTGGCATCCATGATCGAGGTAATATATTGACTTTTAATCGGCCTGCCTCGGTTAGAAAATGTGCAAAAAGCACCAACCATTTCAAAAAGAGAGAGATTTGCTACACCCAAAGCCATAGATGGTACAGCCGGAATCTCATTAGTAATGCCCATATCATGTGCCATGGCTACTGTTGGCGGGATCTTTGCCTGTTTCAAGACCCTGACCGAGACAGTGTTGACCGAATTGGCCAAGGCTCCTTGCACGGAGTAGGCGCCTTCATATTTACCATCGGCATTTCCCGGGGTCCAATCATCGAAAGCCGTGTAAGTGATCTTTTTATTAGCAATGAAATCACACGGCTTTACTCCGTTCTCCAAAGCTGTTGCATATACAATTGGCTTGAAGGTAGAGCCGACTTGCCTCCTGGTTTGCAGATTTACATGATCATATTTAAAATACTTGTGATTAATGCCGCCAACCCAAGCGCGTACCGCTCCATTCCTGGGATCCATGGCCATGAAACCCGCATTTAGAAAATAGAGGTAATGCTTCACGGAATCCAAAGGTGTCATGGTCTTTTCCTGCTCGCCTTCCCAGCTGAAAATAGTCATCGGTACAGGTTCTCTAAATTTCGATTGGATCTCTTTTTCTGTAAGGCCTTCGGCTTTAAGTTTTTTGTATCGCTCTGACTTGTATATAGCCTTGGTTAGGGTTGATTTGTTTTTATACCAGGGCCTGGTTTTACCCCAATGTTTTGTAAAGGCTTCTTGTAAGGAGCGCATATGCTCAGCCAGTGCCTCTTCAGCATATTGTTGTAGCTTGGAGTCGATGGAAGTATAGATCTTCAATCCGTCGGTGTAAAGATTGTAATTGTTCCCATCTGACTTTTGGTTTTGGCTGCACCATAGGTTCAACTCCTTACGCAAGTATTCTCGAAAATACGTAGCTAAACCTTCATTGTGAGTGCGATTGTTATAGTTTAATTCTAATGGCAACGTTTTGAGTGAATCATAGCTCTTTTCAGGAAGGAAGTTGTACTTAACCATTTGCCTTAATACAACATTGCGCCTGGCTAATGCAGCTTCAGGGTGCAACCTGGGGTTGTAAGTATAGGTAGCTTTTAGCATACCTACTAACATAGCTGCTTCCTGGATCTCGAGGTTTTTTGGGCTAGTGGAAAAAAAACGACTAGCTGCAGTTTCGATCCCGAAAGCACTTTCTCCAAATGAAACCGTATTAAGGTATAAAGCAAGTATCTCCTCCTTTGCATAGGCTTGCTCTAGCCGCTGAGCCATGATCATCTCTTTGACCTTATTTACTGGCACTGACAACCAGCCATGGTTTTGGCGGGGGTAGATATTTTTGGCAAGCTGTTGCGTAATTGTACTGCCACCTCCTGAGGTTTCTTTTTGAAGTAGTATGGTTTTAACCATTACTCGTATCCAACTTCTCTTATCTACTCCCTTATGCTTGTAAAAGCGAACGTCCTCCGTAGCGATCAATGCTTCGATCATTGCTGGTGAAATATCCTTGAAGTCGACATTTGTTCTTTCTTGCAGATAATATTTTCCCAATAGTACACTGTCGGCAGAATAAATCTCAGAGGCAGTACTATTTTGAAAATTACCAAGCTCAGCTTTACTTGGGATTGAGCCGAAGGCACCCAATCTTATCGTTTGATAAAAGAATACAATCGCAACTATCATCAATAGTATAATAGCTCCGCCAATTTTAAGTAATCGCCTCAGCCATACTTTATAATTAGAAAAAATAAGGGAACCGATCTTTGAGAGGGCAGTCATACTACAAGATACAGAGGGAAATAGTGATTCTTGATTTCAAACGCTCCAGGGTTGCCATTATTGTTATGAAATCCATAGGCAAAAGTACCAAAAACTCTCAATCCAGCCCACTTAGTAGCTGCCGAAATACTTTCTGACCACCCATTCGGTGCCTGCTAATAGCAGCAGCAACAAAAAAGCCCATGGCAGTCTTATAATAGGCGCAAATGCCTCCTCACTATAGATAAGACCTTGAGCCGTTTGGTTGGATAATGCATTCGAGAGTTCAGACCATTGATCCGACAAGAAAAACTTCCCGCCGGATTTCTCCGATACCTTCCGCAGTAAAGCATGATTTGCTGTTAGTTCAATAGTTTCAAGCTGCTGCGCCTGTATAGTAAATTGCCCGCCGCTAACTGCCTTCTGACCGGCTAGCTCGGTTGTGGCCTGGAAACGGTAAATTCCCTGTTCCAAACCACTAATGTTATATTGACTGTTGTTTTCACTAGTAACAAAAGTATATTCCGAACCAGCTCCGCTCTCTGGAACAACTTCCAGATCAATCTGGTTGCCATAGACCCTTTCAAAAACATCATCGTACACTTCTGCTTCGAGGACCACCGGCTCTGAGATGTCAAATTCATTTTTGACCGGGTAGACCCTGAATTGGCGCTTGTCTTCCTTTGAGGCAAGGTATTGTACAAGCTTAGCAACCATCTCATCGAAAAGCTCAGTGGTTTCCCGATCATAATACTCTTGTAGTCGCCATTGCCAAATTCCGCCTCCTAATAGCAAGGCAATTTTTTGCTCACCATCAGCAACGGCAAGTAGGGGTTTGTCAGTAGGTAAGCTCCCGACCCGTTGATTGAGTAATACTTCTGTATTTCCAATCACCTTGTAGTTACCAAAAGGAACCGATATAGGGCTTACCTGTTCAAAAAACTCATTGATCCCCTCACTCAAAGTAAACTTCGAAAATGTTTTGTTTATAACTGGCGTGACTTGGTCTTTCTGATTATTAAATGACTGAACCTGCAACAATTCTTTGGATTGACTAAATGCATCAACACGACCACCAAGGATCCTCCATTTTGGGGTGATGTTCATTAGATCCCTTAGTGGCTTTGGAGATTGACGCTCTGAAATCCGATGTAGGATCAACAAATCATAATCCTCTTTTTTCCATTGGTCGATACCGGGAATAAATCTTACTACTTGGTAGTTTTGGTTTTTTTCAATGGCATTCTTAATAGCCTTTATATCTGGATGAGGGGCCTGAGCGGCCAAGAGTATATTTTTTTTACCTTCAACAACATCAATATAGGCATGCCGGGTGTTATTGTTGATAGTAAATTCACCTTGTAAAGACTTGATCTGAACAGTGTAATCTTGCAATCCTTTCCTGTCGGCATCTAATGTAAAGCTAATGGCATTTATTTGATTATCTTGAGTTAATTTGAGTTGCTTTTGTTGGACAGTCTTTTGCCCGCGATTTACTGACACCTCTATCAGCTGATCTGTAAAACCATGATTCTGGACCTCGGCTTTAATAATAAATCTATTGCCTTGATAGGCTATCTTATTAAAGTATAGTGCCCTTAAATTGAGGTCTCTTTGGGGGATTGTATCCCCAACACCAACGGTGTGTATCTTGAAATTGTATGGTACAAAAGCTGGAGATAAACCTTTGGTATAAATGCCATCAGAAACCAATACTAGACTGGAAAGATTTCGCCCTTCATAGTCTGATTGGATTTGTCGTAACAACTCGTTTAAAGGAGTAACGTGATGATCATATTTGATCGCATTTTCAACTATTCCATTATTCAAAGTATCGAATGTCCGGTACTCAACACTAAAACCGCCATCT
>JBPCUG010000773.1:0-7624 GCA_051011275.1 Cyclobacteriaceae bacterium
AGAAAAAACGATATTAAATCCATGGGCTGGTGGGCGGTGGATGTTGCGGAAGCAGGATCCTATCAGATGACATTTTATCGCTGGCCATCACATCTTCAAGTTCCAATTACCTCACCGTTGGAAGGTACAGAGGCGGTTCCTAATACCAACTCAAATGGTTATCCCCAGGGCGCATCACTGAATATCAAGCAAGCTAGTTTACAAATAGGAGATTACAGTGAAACGAAGCCGGTTACATCTCAAGATATTGGTATCACCTTTGAATTGAATCTGGCCAGAGGCACAAACCAGGTTCGCGCATGGTTTACTGATGAGACAGAAGATCCTTTTGCTCCGAATTATATTGAGGTTAAAAAACTTTAGCCAGATTCAATTCCTGGAAATGGCCTAGCCCTGAGTTTTATCAAAAGCTCGGCTCTTGCTTCAACGTGATTCTGGTTAGCTTTCACATCAAAACTCTCTAAGGTACTGATCACATTAAGGACATCGATCCATTCCTGCCTATCTTCTAACATTCGCCTTCCTAATTCCCGCTGCTCTTCAGCAGACAGGGTCTTTTCCATTAGTCTTTTTAGCAATTTATTTCCAAGCATATCTAGATCAGTTATTAACTAAAGTAGATCAGTTATTAACTAAAGAAAACTCTTTCTCGAATACGTGGCACATTTGCCGAAGTGTCGATAATATACGTTGCTCAACTGTCTTTAAACTAATTCCCAACCTTTCAGCTATCTCATAATACTTAAGCCCATCAACCTGGTTCATAAGAAAGGCCACTCTCTGATTTTCGGATACAGTCGAGATAGCTTCCTGCAACTTTATGTCAAGTTCCGTAAGTGTTATTTCAGGTTCTTTAAATGCCGTCCAAAGAGACATCGCTTCTTTTTTAGCAAACTTTAAGGTTAACTTTTCATTGGCATAACCGGCGGCCTGCTGTGAAACAATGTCATATAAGTAGTTTATTAAACTTCGATTTTTGATTTGTGCTTGTCTCTGCCAAAGTACTAGGAAAGCTTCTTGTGCGATCTCTTCGGCCTGTTTTATGGAGCCTGTTTTGTAGTAGGCGAAGTTTCTAAGGTCGCTGTAAAAATGATCAAAAGTGGTCAGGAACTGATTTTTGGTTAGTATTTTCATTATAACTGGCAAAAAAATTGGACATTGTCTTTAAATAATACAACCCAGCTGCATCAAACCCTATTTTTTACCGTTGATCGTTCCCTTTTTCCTAACGATTAGTATCAAAATTATTGTCAGTAAAGTAAAAAATAGGCTAAATAATATTAACTCTATATGCAAGGTATTGTTACGAAACAGGAAAGTTTAGTACCTCTTAATTGGCAAGTGTTCGCTTAGGTTGATGGACTTTTTTCTTGACGATCACATTAAGGGTCATGCCGGCAATGATCAGCACTATACCTACAAAACCTAGAAGTGAATAAGTCTCACCCAACCAAATAAATCCTATAATTAAAACGAAAACTGCCTCCAGGTATTTCATGGGAGTGATCTTACTGGCATCTTCCAGCTGAAGGGCTTTAGTCATAAACAACTGACCGACGAAACC
This sequence comes from Cyclobacteriaceae bacterium, assembly GCA_051011275.1. Lineage (GTDB taxonomy): Bacteria > Bacteroidota > Bacteroidia > Cytophagales > Cyclobacteriaceae > JBPCUG01. The sequence goes on from JBPCUG010000773.1 coordinate 1,565, forward strand.
AAAGAACCCTAAGCTTGCTAGTACGGCTAATTCAATATCAGTCGGTGTCTGCCAAACTGTGATCGAAAGCAAACCACCAATTATAGTAGCAAAAAACATAAAGTACCCAACAACCACTACGGGATGGTCACGTGCTCCTATCTTCCTTACGATAACATAAACCATACCACTGAAAAATGCAGCTCCGACGGCCATCATGAATCCAACATTATTGACCTGTACCTCAAATCCCTTAAGTATCACTAGCCCTGAAAAGGCGATGGCATAAAATAGCCACTGAAGCTTTCTTACTCGCTCTCCCAAAAATAGTATAGCCATAAAAACCGCAAAAATGGGAGACAGATACCGAATAGAAACCGCTGACCCAAGGGGAATATACTTTATCGAGAGAAAAAACAATGTCATTGATATGGTACCAACTAGCCCTCTGGCCATTAGGGCCTTCCTCTGATTGCCTAGCGGATTGATGCCTCGATATCTCAAGTATCCAATGCAAATTACCAGTGATACAATGGAACGGAAAAACACCAGTTGATAGGCCGGAATATCTTCCAGATATTTGACCAAAAGATTCATGATAGCAAAGGCCATGGTACTTAGGACCATGAAGAATACAGCTTTCCAATTAGTGCGAGTAGCCATCTGGGAGGGAAATATGGGCATTAAAATTAATTTTTTCACTACAGTCGAGCGTATAACCAATTACTGTGAAATGATTACGGCATCATTTTTCTTTATAATGTAATAGAAATTTCAAACCTTTAAGCTGCAGTAACCCAGAACAACTATGGAATTGATCAATCATAGCATCAACTGGTGCAAAGGAGAAATATTTGAAGGTAAAATGAGCCTGTTATTCGGTGCTATCATCCTTCTGGTAAGTTTAGCTTACTGGAAGTTTGGATCGACCCTATTTGCAAAATCAATGGTCATACCTTTAGCTTTGGTAGCGTTCTTGACCATGGCAATTGGCATTTATTTAAATACGGCTAATCAGAGAAGAATTACTAGCTTTCCACAAACCTATCAGATAGATCCGAAGCAATTTGCAGCTGATGAAAAAATACGAACCGAAGGATTTATTAAATGGTATCCCTATACCCAATATATAATGGCTGCTATCATGGTGTTAGGAATGGGATTGATGATACTCACTCACTCGGCCAACTGGAGAGCTATTGGGATTGGTTTGATGCTTTTTGCTTTTTATACTTTTGTATTGGATCACTTCTCCGAAGAAAGGGCGGCTACCTATCATCAGCATATTTTGGATTATTTGTGATATTGAATTGCTACTTCCTATAAGCCCTGATCACATATTGAAAAGGCAACAAATCAGTATCCACCTCAAAGCGGGCAAACCCGGATTTTTTAAGTTCCTCAATCACTTGTTCCTTGGAAATACGATGCGCCATCGGTGGTCCAGGTACTGATTCTTTGAATTCTTTTTTTATGAAATCCACATTCATTAGATATCCATCGTCGGTAAGACCATCTAATATCTCTTTGAAATATGGAACGCGATCTTCGATATGATGATAGGTATTTACAATCAAGACCACATCTGTCTGGCCAGCCACTAACTCCGGTGAGTCAAATGGGATCTTCTTCAAAGAGATCTGGTCATCATTAAATTTTAATTCCTCTTTTTTGACCTTAATAAAATTCTGGAAATCGTCATCCACATCAGCAGCAATTACTTTTGCTCCATGATCAGCCAACTTAAAAGCAAAGTATCCTGTGCCTGCACCTAGATCAACCACAGTTTTACCTTTGATATCACCCATCAGCGCTATGACCTGTTCGGGTTTTTGCCACTGATCTCTGGATTTATCCTCAAATCGCTCAGTCAGCTCCTCAAACGAGCGTTTGTGCATATACTTATTGGCTTCATTGCCTCCGTGTTGCTTGTGTTGGCCATGGGCGGCAAACATCATCATGGCGATTGCGATCATAGTTAGTGAAATTGATTTCATCTTTTTAAGGCTTTATTTCTTCCCTCTATCAAACGTTTAACTGGTCACGGAAGTTAAGCATTTTTTATATCTTTAAACCCGGCAAACTTAAGTATGTTGAGCCGGTAAAATTATAAGATCCTATGCCCCAATTAACCTCCTGGTTACCAATTTCTGAAAACTCGGACTTTAGCATTCATAATTTGCCATTTGGCATTTTCTCATATAAAAACAGTCATCCCCAAATTGGAGTGGCTATTGGAAATCAAATACTCGACTTAGTCGGGATTGCGGAGCTTGGTTTATTTGACGATTTAGGGTTGGATAGCTCTGTACTTCAAAAATCATATCTCAACGACTTTATCGCTTTGGGAAAGGGAGTCACGACCAAAGTTAGAGAGACATTGCAAAACGCGCTGCTATCGGCAGACTCTCTGTTGAAGGATAAGTCAGCGATATTGATCCCTCAAGCTGGGGCTAAAATGCATCTGCCGGTATTGATCAGAGATTATACGGATTTTTATTCCAGTATTGAGCATGCCACCAACGTAGGGAAGATGTTCCGTGATCCGGAAAACGCTTTGCTTCCTAATTGGCGACATCTACCAGTGGGCTATCATGGCAGGGCCTCGTCAATAATCGAAAGTGGTGTGGCCATCCATCGACCCAATGGACAGAACAAACCAAGCGATGAACCACCGGTTTATGGTCCCAGTTCGCGACTGGACTTTGAGCTGGAGATGGCATTCATCGTTGGCAAGAAAACCAATCTGGGACAACAAGTCACTACCGCTGAAGCTGAGGATTACATTTTCGGAATGGTACTTATGAACGACTGGTCAGCACGCGATATTCAGAAATGGGAATATGTCCCTCTTGGACCATTCTTGGGTAAGAGTTTCGCATCATCTATAAGTCAATGGGTGGTTACCTTAGAAGCCTTAGAGGATTTCAAAGTCAATGGACCTAAGCAAGAACCACCGGTTTTGCCTTACCTCCAGTATCTAGGTCGTAAGAATTACAACATAAATTTAGAGGTCAGCATTTCTCCCAAACAAGGAGCAGAAACTGTGGTGAGCCGGTCTAACTTTAAATATATGTACTGGACTATGGCGCAGCAGTTAGCCCATCATACAGTAAATGGTTGTAACCTAAACATTGGCGATATGATGGCTTCAGGGACTATTAGTGGTAAAGAAGTTGGCTCCTATGGGTCTATGCTGGAACTAGCCTGGGCCGGACAGAAACCGCTGACTCTTGAAACCGGTGAGGAAAGAAAATTTATTCATGATTACGATGAAGTAACGATGCGAGGCTTTGCCCAAAAGGATGAAAAACGGGTAGGATTTGGGAAAGTGAGAACCAAGGTCTTGCCAGCGGTGGAGTGAGTGATTGAATGACTGAATGACTGAACAGAATGACTAGTGGTGTAAAAACGATAGATCCCAAGAGTCTAGCAATTCAGGAATTGCATGGCTATCTGTTGGGTGCAGTGGCACCGAGACCTATTGCTTTTGCCAGTACCATTGATAGCGATGGAAATGTCAACCTCAGCCCGTTTAGCTATTTTAATGTCTTTAGTGCCAATCCTCCGGTGATGATCTTCTCTCCTGCAAGGAGGAGCCGAGACAATACTACTAAGCATACTTTTGATAACATCAAGCAGGTACCGGAAACGGTGATCAACATAGTGAATTTTCCTATAGTGGAGCAAGTCTCTTTGGCCAGCACTGAGTATGATCAGGGAGTCAATGAGTTTGTAAAAGCTGGCTTAACTCAAGTCCCTTCTGAAAAAGTGAGGCCACCAAGAGTAGGGGAATCACCGGTAGCATTTGAATGCTTAGTGGATGATGTGATCGAGTTAGGCCAGAAAGGTGGAGCAGGCAACTTGATTATTTCGCGTGTAGTAATGATACACATACAAGAAAAATATCTCGATAAAGAAGGAAGATTGGATACCAAAGCAATCGACGCAGTAGGTCGTATGGGTGGCAATTGGTATTGTCGAGCTAGTGGGGATGCATTATTTGAGATCCCCAAGCCTTTGCAAAGTAAGGGTATTGGCGTGGATCAACTTCCGGATAAGATAAGGCTGAGTAACATATTAACAGGAAACAATCTGGGGAGATTGGGAAACTTGGAGTATCTGCCTGATGTTGAGGCAATCGAAGAAGTAAAAAACGAAGCCGAAGTTAAATCAATCATGGCCCAAGCAGGAAGCCAACCTGAAGCAATGCAAGAAGCGTTGCACAGGTTGGCCCAAGTTTATCTAGAGCAAGGGGATACCCAAAAAGCCCTTAAGATTCTTATGATTTCCTGAAGAGGACCAACTTTTTTAAGAAGTACTATGGGAAAAGAAGCATTTATTATTGATGGGATCAGGACTCCGATTGGAAAATTTGGTGGCACACTTTCTACTGTACGTACTGACGATCTTGGAGCACTAGTGCTCAATCAGTTGATAGAGAATAATCTCCAAATCCCTAAAGGGGCCTATGATGAGGTGATAATGGGTTGTGCCAATCAAGCAGGAGAAGATAATCGCAATGTGGCTCGCATGTGTTTGCTCTTAGCCGGTCTGCCATGGTCAGTACCTGGAGAAACAGTTAACCGGTTATGCGCTTCAGGCATGTCAGCAGTGGTACATGCCAATAGAGCTATTAAAGCCGGTGATGGTGATCTTTTCATCTCTGGTGGCGTGGAACACATGACCCGAGGCCCTTGGGTAATTTCCAAGGTTACCAAACCTTTCGGCAGGGATGCACAAATGCATGACAGCAGTTTCGGATGGCGCTTTATAAATCCCAAAATGAAGGAGCTTTATGGTGTGGAAGGAATGGGTCAAACGGCTGAAAACCTGGCCGAAATGTATAAAATCAGCCGTGAAGATCAAGACAAGTTTGCCTATTGGTCCCAGATGAAGGCAGCTAAAGCACAAAGGTCTGGTAGGTTGGCGGAAGAAATTGTGCCTGTAGAAATTCCCCAAAGGAAAACAGCCCCTATTGTTTTAGATAAGGATGAATTCATCAAGCCGAACACCAACCCTGAAGGGTTAAGTAAACTACGCCCGGCTTTTAAGAGCATCGAAGAAGGCGGCACGGTGACCGCAGGAAATGCTTCAGGCCTAAATGATGGGGCAGCGGCGGCTTTGATTGGATCAGAAGAAGCGATGAAAAAATATAATTTAAAGCCGTTGGCCCGGATTGTCAGCTCCGGTGTGGTAGGTGTCGAGCCCCGGATCATGGGTATTGGACCAGTGGGAGCAACTGAAAAGGCACTTAAAAAAGCAGGGCTTGAGTTAAAAGATATTGACATCATTGAATTGAACGAAGCTTTTGCCGCCCAATGCCTAGCCTGTATCCGTGAATGGGGTTTAGCAGATGACGATCCTAGGATCAATCCGAATGGAGGCGCTATTGCCATAGGTCACCCATTGGGTATTTCAGGTACTAGAATCCTGCATACTGCAGCGATCGAGTTACATAAACAAGGTAAAAAGTATGCTTTGGTAACTATGTGTGTTGGTGTTGGGCAGGGATATGCTACTATTTTGGAAAGAGCTTAACTAACTATCACTCCTGGTCGATTTCCTTAGCTACCCGGTTAGCAGATCTGGTGGCTGCTTCCATCCCCCAGTTAAGATTGTCAGCGTAGGAACCTGCAAAATGGATCCTTCCATGAGGCCTCATCACCTGCGGCCAAAATTGCGTGAGTTTATTGATTGGAAAATCAAGGCGCTCGCACATAGGTGCAAACTGATCTCTGGTCCAGTCTTTAATTATGGCTTGTTCAATGGTAACCTGTTTGCCAGGATAGATCTCCTTCAAACCTCTCAAAGCATCCCATCCCGAAATACCACCTGGTCCAGTGCCCATCAGGGCTACTCGATGTGAATTAACTTCCTCAGCAACCTGCCAGATAGACCAGATCATTGGATGATTGAGTTGCATGTTAATACTGAGGTTGTCATCCTGCCAAAACTTTGAACGGGCCTGAAACACAAGCCTAGCATAGGAACCATAAGTAACGTTATCCACCACAAACTGCTTTTCCGTGGGCAAGGGTGGATGCACCGGGATCTCGCGAAAGACAGGCAGTGGAATGC
>JBPCUG010000774.1:0-3877 GCA_051011275.1 Cyclobacteriaceae bacterium
CTGGCGCCGGGCTTAGTCAAGTTATTGATGGGTGATGACCAGTTGGCTCCTGGAATATATATGGTAAAATTAGGTTTTACCGATTGGCAAAAAGTGATCAGAAGGGTAGTCAAAGTTCGATAACGCCGAATCCCGGAATCATATATACTAATTGCATACACACTTCCCCTTACTATCTTAGTATATTGACTTTTTTTCAGGTGACTACTTAGTAGGGATAAGCGTTGGTTTTACCAGAATTCTGATCCCATTATCATAATCTAGGTCTCACCTCAATTAAAATTTGACCAACCCCCTACCTGCTCACCAGTATTGACTAATGTTTCGGGTTGAATTCTTATTTATGTACAATTGATTTTTGACCAACGTTCTGCATAAACTACCAAGAAAATTGGTATCGTCGGATTAAAGCCATTTCAGCTATTCTGATATAATATTTTGAAGAATTTACATAGAGATTTAAATATTGTTATATTATCGGTTATATTAAAAATTTAGTTATTTTAAAAAAAGTCCTCTATTCATTCCTCGGAGCTCTTCAATTGGTAGTTCTAATGATGCACTATGGATGGGGTTAGTACCAGATGCTAAATCGATGCCATTCGATGACGATGTTTGATGAGGGATTTTGTGGACGAAACCTAAGATAGACGAAACCTAAGATATAAGATCAATCAATCCCTTACATCTAATCGATAAGTATAAATAGTATTTCAAAAGTTGAAACCATGTACCATGGTTCCTTTCAGATAGAAAATCAACTTATGACCAACACATCACCTAAAATCAGTATGTTGATTTGGACATACAATCGGGCGGATCAAGTAGAAATATCCATCCGGTCTGTACTAAACCAAACCTTTGAAGATTTTGAACTGATTCTAGTGGACAATGGCAGCACCGACCACACTCCAGCTGTTCTTGAAAAATATTGCAATCACCCCAAAGTCCGTCTTTTTCGCCTCGAAGAAAATCGGAGAGTAACAGGGGGTATGAATTTCGCTCTAGACCAGATGCATGGAGAGTGGTTCGCCACCTTGGGTGATCATGATGAAATCGTACCCCATGCCTTTGAAACTTTGCTACAAGTTGTCGAAGAAGTGGATCCCAGCATAGACGCTGTAACCGCCAATGCCATATCTTCAACAACCGGAGAGTTCTGTGGATTGGGATTGGACAAAGATCAATATCTGCCTTTGGAAACCATCGTCTCCAAGGTCAGTGGTGATTTTTTTGGCATCGCAAAAACAACACTACTGGGAGATAAGCGATTAAATGAAAAGCTCCTTGGCAATGAGAACTCTTTTTGGTACAAGATCGACTCTATTGCCAACCGGTATTATATACATCAAGGGCTCAAAATATTCAATACGGAGGAGGGTGATTCTTTTACGAAGGAATTAAAATCAATGGATTTTAGCATTAAATCTGGCATGTACAAAGAATTGATCAATGAACCTTTTTTTTGGGAGGTCACTAATAAATATAACCGGAAGCGATCTGTAGCCCTCGGCTTAAGGGGATATTTTTTTTCGAAGATTCATGGTTACCAAAAAGGCTTACAATTTTATAAGCGCATGATGAGAGGTGGTTCAGCAAAGTACCAAATCTTAGCCACTATTCTGAAACTTAGCCCTGGCGTATTGCTCGAATGGGGATACCGACTTATGGCAAGTACTTGGCTGGGTCATAAAGTTTCTCAACTACTTGTGAAGCCCTTTGGCGAGATAAAACAAAATAGGCATTAGAGAAGTATGACAAAACCACCCAAAATCAGTATGTTGATTTGGACGTATAATCGGGCGGATCAAGTAGAAAGATCCATACACTCCGTACTGAATCAAACCTGCCAGGACTTCGAGCTTATTCTGGTGGATAATGGTAGTACTGACCACACTGCTGAAGTACTTCAACAGTATTGCAATTACCCGAAAATTCGGCTTTTCCGCCTCGAAGAAAATCTTGGGGTGACGGGCGGTATGAATTTCGCTTTGGACCAGATCAAAGGAGATTGGTTCGCCACTCTGGGTGATCACGATGAGATCGTACCGCATGCTTTCGACACCTTACTCAGCGTAGTTGACAAGGTTGATCCCACTATCGATGCGGTGACCTGCAATGCAATGTCTTCAACAACGGGTGAATTCTGTGGATTGGGCTTGGAAAAGGACCAATACCTACCTATTGATTGCATCATTCGTAAAGTACGAGGCGATTTTTTTGGTATAACAAAAACATCACTTTTAGGAGATAAACGGCTTAATGAGAAGCTGCTGGGATTTGCAAACACGTTTTGGTATAAAATCGATGCGATAGCTAATAGATACTACATACATCAGGGATTAAAGATCTTCAATACTGAAGAGGGGGACAGCGTGTCCACCCTTGTGAAATCGATGGACCTGAATTTGAGAGCGAGCGAGTATCAAGAGCTGGTGAATGAACATTTTTACTGGGAGGTCTTAAAAAAGTATAACCCTAAACAATACGATGCACTTTATCTGCGAGGTTACTTTTTTTCGAAAGGAAATGAACTAGAATGTAGCGCTTTCTATCAACGCATAATTGACGCTCATAGCTTCAGATACCAATTTCTCGGTGCACTGTTAAAGATGATTCCCGGCCCGATGTTAAATTGGGGTTACCGTTTCATTGGCAGTACAGCGATAGGTAATGGACTCTTAAAAATTCTTGTCAAACCTCATACCAAAATTTCATATTAAAAGAAATCAGGGACCGTGGTTCAGATCAAATACAAAACCTGCTATTTATGCGGAAGCTCTGACACAATCGATTTCTTCACCCTTCACAATATGCCAACCCAGGATGGGGTTATGTGTCAGTCCTATAAAGAAGCCAAGAATGTTGATAAGGGAAATGTTGGCCTTAGATACTGTTCAAATTGTGGTTATATTGGAAATGAAGAACACCAGCAAAGCAAGGTAAAGTTTGATCATTATGATTTCTCACTCGACCACTCCCCAATGTTCAGGGAGTTTGTTCAATCATTGTGTAACCGCTTAGTAAATGAATATTCGCTTAACGGGAAGGTGGTACTAGATATTGGCTGTGGGGAGGGACAATTTCTGTTGAAACTTTGTGAGTTAGCCCAATGTCGCGGCATAGGAATTGATCCTGGTTTCGATCATACTAATCGTAATGTCAACAAAAATCTGAAGGCAAGTTTTTTTAGGGAATACTACGGAGTGAAGCATAGGGATTTTGATCCTGATATGATTACATGTCGCTTGGTCCTTGATCTGCTCTCGGAACCCATGTCATTGTTACGGATGATTCGAAAGAATCTTGCACATTTGCCAGAGTCTGTCGTATATTTTGAAGTACCTGATGCCAGCTATACTTTCAGAGACCGAGTGATTTGGAATGTCGTTTATGAACACCGGTCTTGGTTCACTCGATCTTCTTTTAAACATTTATTTAAGAAGGCTGGTTTTGAAGTCCTAAAAATAGCTTCTTGCTGGAACGATGAGTATTTGGGCATTGAAGCAAGACCCTCATACAAATATTCGCAAATATACAGAGCTGATTCTGAGAGTGACCTTCACAATATAATTATGGACTTCGCTCGTTTCTTCCAAACAACCAAAACTAATTGTCAGAAGAAAATTCAGACACTTAGTAAGTCTGGCAATCGGGTAATTGGATGGGGCGCTGGTGCTCGCGCGGTTACTTTCTTCAATCTCTTTAATATTGAAGACCTGGTGCCCCATATTGTAGATATTAATGTGAAACGGCAAGGAAAATTCCTCCCGGGATCAGGTCAGGGTATCGTGGCACCTAAATTTCTGGAGCGGTTTAAACCTGATACGGTTATTATTACCAATCCCACCTATGCGGAGGAGATCAAAAAACAAGT
>JBPCUG010000775.1:0-2934 GCA_051011275.1 Cyclobacteriaceae bacterium
CCCTTATTGGTGGGCAGCATTCTATTTAACAGGAGTTTGATCAGGCATGTCCGCAATCGAAATATCATGGAGAGCAGAGCCAACTTTGTAAGTGGCCGATGGTCTTACTAATGTTTATTCCAATGGCCAAATAAACTGAATATTTTGATAAGTGCAAACAACAAAAAACCTCCCAAAAATAAAATTTAGAAGGTTTTGGTTTTGATTGGTAATCAATCAGCAGAGGAGGAGGGATTCGAACCCCCGGTACCTCGCGGTACAACGGTTTTCAAGACCGCCGCGTTCGACCACTCCGCCACTCCTCTGTTTGATCGGATTGCAAATCTAATTGATTAATTAATCATAGCAAAAAAGATCATTTGGTTTTTCAAAGGACTAATTTAACGGATTAGGAGGGCGATCTATGTTAACTTGTATCTCGTGAATGTGGAACGATAATAAAACGGAGCTTCCGTAGTCATTCTTGACCCGTAATACGTTAGAATAGTAAAGAGTGGATCTCGTTTCTCTAATGCATCGCCTGATAACTATATATATCACATTATTGCTTACTCAAGCAACTTGTCTAAAGTTGAAAAACACCCCCAGTCTGAAAACAACTCCACAAAGTCAGGACACCGTATTGATGACCGCTAAAAACACCGGCGATACATTAAAGTTTGAGGATAACAATAAGGATCTTTCAATAGTTTTTAAAAGGGATGTCCAGCCCATCCTGGAAAACAGATGTCAGCCCTGCCACTTCCCAAATGGAAGAATGCATGATCGATTGCCTTTCGATCAGGCTGAAACCATTCATAAGTTAGGCGATAAAATCTTTTCCAGAATAAAAGACCCTAAGGAAATTGAGGTTTTGAAAAGATTCCTGTCTAAAGCTAGTCGATCTTCGGAGGGTGAGGAGCTCAGTAAAGACTTACCGTAATCCTGCGCGTTTTGCTATACTTTCCTCTGATCTGACTATTAAAAGACTTTGCTTCAATCCTGGCTTGTCTACTGCCTTATAGGATACCACTAACTGTACCTTCTTGTTGATCAATAGCAGTCTTCTAGGGACAGTACGATGATGGTGACTTCTTCACTTAATGCGACTACTGTCCACGAGTAACTTTTGATACAACTGATTTTCTTCCGGTTTTACGACGGCTATAGTAAATCACATCCAGGATTTCAATCTTCAAATCATTGGGAAGATCAAACCGTTCGGAGCTTGATAATGTATCGGCTGAAAAAAGAATAAAAGCACCATCACTCGGCAATTGCAGTTGTCTATCAGCGACACGAATGGTATCGACTTTTTTGCCCAGGTCCCAGATCTCCTCGGGACGAACAACATCAACCTGATAAAAATCCAGCTCTTGATACTCTGGCAATTCCCTTAGCACTTTAAAGCTTCTAAAGTTCTGATTGACATAGACCACATGAGGCACCAGGGGAATAAAGAACAAAGACACCCAACACATAAAAATGAGGTATGAAACAAATATGTGTGGTAGGCTGCGTTTTAAAAGATGCCAATACATGAAACCACCTAAGCCAAGAAACGCGGCGGTAAATAGCACCAGATATCCGGTTGAAACGCCGGTTGCCAATCCTCTTATCCAGAAAAAAATGGGAGCAGCAATGGACACGAAGATAAAAAAGATGGTATTTCCTTTAACTATAATGGTATCCCACTTACTGGGGGCCTGGTCCTTAAATACCTGCAACAGGTATCGAAGGTAATAGGCTACCAGCAGTGCTATCGGTATCAGCATGGGTAATAAGTAGCGCTCTTTTTTCTCCGGAGGGATCGACAGCAAGATCAAAGTTAGTATTACCCACCCGGCTAGAAATTTATAATTGCCGTAGGATTGGATCCTCTTTTTGGCGTAGGGAACGATCAAAGCGGCAATGATCAAAAACGCCCAAATACCGGACTGAACCGGAAAGCTCGAATAGTGCCAGAATGGTCTGACATGGCGGTTTACCCAAGAGGTAGCTTCGGTTTTGACATTAAAAGCCAATGCCTCCGGTTCGATGAGATAGATATACAAGGGCCAGGCCCCGCTTATGATCAGGCAGATGAATAGGGAAACCAAAATACCCTTCCATTGCTTAAGCATCTCTCGCCAGCCATATCCCCAACCGTAACTGATCAGAAATGGCAATAACAAGGCATAAAATGGGATCGGACCTTTACTTAGAAAAGCACATCCCAATAATATTCCCGACCAGGCGTAAAGACCGTATGGTACCTTTTCTTGCCTCCAGGCCTTTGCCCAAAGCCAGATGGCCCCTAGCATAAAACTATGACAGTAGATGTCCCAGGTCCCTTGGCGCCCCATAAATACAACGTAAAGAGATGTGCCAAGGACAGCCGCCGATAAAAATGGTATATAAGGGTCATCCTCGCTCAATACTTTGGCCAGCTTATAAATAAAAAGCATCATTAGTACTGAGATGAAAGCAGCCGGTAATCGAAGCAGCACCTCATTTTCCAAATTACCAACCAAGCCCACGAAAGCGGTGATCCAGGTTGGTAGTGGTGGTTTGGCCAAGCGCGGGTACCCATTCATGGTAGGCACCAGCCAATCTTTACTTTCTAAGATCTCACGAGCAGTGACGAAGTTGCGAGCCTCCATGATGGAGGGGCCGATAAATCCGTTGTTGATAAAAAAAGAACATAAGCCAATGACCACCAAACATCCCAATTGAAAGTTGCGATCGGCTAAAAAGTCTTTCTGGAGCATTTATTCCTTTGCTTGAGAGGTGGTTAGTGCGGTTCGTTTTTGTCTGACCAAAAGTATGATATTCCTGCTATAAAGAATAGCTCCAAAGATCTGACCCAGGAAAAGCACCGGATCATATCGATAAATAGCATAGCTGATGATCATTAGTGATCCGAACAAACTGATTAACCAAAAGCCCATTGGTAAAACCGATCTCTTTTCCTTT
>JBPCUG010000776.1:0-4685 GCA_051011275.1 Cyclobacteriaceae bacterium
CTACTGCTCGTTCAAATGATGGCAACGCATTTTTCTTTGTAGCTTATATATATTACCTACTTAACAGGCCTGAAGAAGATATTCTTAGACTAATTGAAGAAGCAAAGGAAAAAGGTCTAAGAGAAATTGAGAATGTAATAGGGCCGAATCTATACCCAGAGATCGGCATTGAAGTATTGCGGGCTGAGCTTTATATTAAAAAGAGTGATTTCAAATTGGCTGCAGAAAACTTTTATTCCGCAGCAGAGCACTATCGATGGGCGGGTAATAGTAAACAAGCTGAAGTTTATTATGAACGCACAATTGAAGTGGCGCCAAGCCATTCATTAGGTTGCTGGAATTTAGCGGATCAACTGCACGCCAGGAGCTATATTAGTAGTCCACCTTACCAAGATGAAACACTTTTAAGAAGAGCATTTGATGTCTGGTACAGTCCCGAGGATAAAATTGTGAGGGACAGGGAGAATTTTTGGGCGTATAGTGTAGCCGCCTTTATACATGAAGGGATGGCCAAATTTACAAATGAGGATGAGTATCTAGAGCATTGGACTTCCGCTTGCTATGGCGAGCGAGCGCTACTGCTTGGAAATGAGAACTTACAACCATGGACCAATATGTCAAGGTCATGTAGAAACCTTGGTCTGGAGAAAAACGGATTTAAATTATTGGAGATAGCCACCTTGATGGATTTTGATGAGGATTTGGCCTTGCTAGAGGAAAAAACGCTTCAATATATTAATGCCGGTTACAATATGGAGTCAAGACCACTATTGAAAAAGCTCATAAACAAAAGAGAATTGGAGCTTTATAAAGCTTGGGAAGGATATCTTGATTTTTACACCGGCGATCTTGATTCGGCAATAGACATTTTATCAGTTTATCGCAATAAAGATAAAAATGATATTTGGGGTGCATTAATGTTAATGCTGAGCCACTGGTGTAAATTTAATATGGAAGAAGCAAAGGTAGTGGCATATGACATTGTGTCAAGCAAAGAAAGTTACGGCTATAGGAAGGAAAAATTTAAATTTGGCTGTGCGCATTTTGTGTTGAATGAAATGGAGGATGCTTTAAATAGTTTTAATGATTTTTTCGATGATACTGGGGATGAACTCCCTGGATCGGATTGGACTGGACACATCTTTCTATGCAAGCATGAAATGGAGCAATGTAATGAAAACTATTCCAACTTTCACCGTTGGATGACAAGATTTGGACGGCGCAGGGAATTGGAGTTCTTCTTAATTATAGCACGAACTCTAAAGCAGTATTTTAAGCAAGGTATCTATTCAGAACAGGACCAAAGTAGTGGGAAGCTTAGGGTATTAGACCAGTGGATCGAAAAAATAGACAGCTTTTTGAAAAAGCAGCCTTCCGGTAATCCGGAGATAAAGTTTGACCAATGCATTGAAGAATATCGACTAGAGTTGGAAAGAAAACAATATGCTGCTGGAACCAAACCTTGGATTGCCATCCACTCTGGAATTGCCAGGGTTAAATACATAAGTGGAGACTATCAAGGAGCAAAAAGCGCATACGCTCTTCTCATAAAATACGAACATGAATTTCCAGAGTGCAAAATAGGTCTCCAGAATTGCGAAATAATGATCAAAGCCAAAGATGATGAAATGCATCCATTCATTGAGAATATTCAAAGCCAGGTTCAAAAAAGAACCGAAGAGCGTGAGGGAAAACAACTCATAGTTGAAGATTTTGTACTATCGGATGTAGCTGTGGCTCAATTAAAACGTAAACTTGCCCAAATCGGAAATGCTGAAGAGCAGTCGTCAGCTATAAGGTCTCTTTTTGCATATAGTAATAAAGTGGCAGAGCAGGGTTGGCATAACAATGCTCTTAAAATAAAAGAAATTGGAAAAGTACTCAGCAAACCTTATAGCAATTTGGAATCTCTTAGCGAAGTGCGAGGTGAGAGAAAATCGATGCAACAGTGAGTAGAGAATGCTTGGTTCTCAATCAGGTAAGCTTCCCGGTGCACTGATCTCCACCGGATCTGACCATAGTCCGTCATCGTCCCTTAGTTCAACTTGAATGGCTGTATTTGGCCGGTGCACAACGTTACTATAAATTTTATCCTCACCTTTAAGATATTTGGCCAATCCATTAGGGATGGTTACCACTGGGTTATTGGCGTTGTAATCACCGGTGTATTCAATACGATCGATCACTAATCGATAAGAGACAATGAAACCTCCTAAATTGGCATCCCCATCTACACTACCGGATAGGTCAACGTCTAAAAACAAGGGAGCCTGGCAATCATTACCACTGCTACAAACCTCACCTCCGAGGCGAAATCTAGAGTCAGCTTGAACTTCCGGCTCTTTTAGTTGATTAGCATTGACAACAACGACCGTATTTACGCTATTGCCTTTTTCACTAAGTATAGAAAAGTTGACATTATGCGTTCCTGCTACTACGGGCCTGTATATAAATGAAGTATTGCCCCTGCTTATCGGTATCGGGTTGTTGGGAGCAATTGCTGACCCACCTGCATCCAGCAACGTAGCTTGAGAGTCAAAATTACTGGAATACTCCATAGTGAAATCCAAGGTATTGAATAGGGGATGGCTTGAAGATATATTGACCAGTATGTCACTGCTTTTATTCACGCGAATAGTAGTAGGTTGAGCAGTACTTGTCACGACAAAGGGTATTTGGTCATCAACGAATATGGATGGGCTACTGATCTGTTCCTCCCCATTAACATCCCTAATGGTGAGCTTTAGTTGATTTTCATTGGCGCCGGTAGGCACGTATTTCCAGTTGGTCGTGCCTTGAGCCAATGGGTGATTAGGATTGACTTTCTTTCCAGAGTTGGTCCTTAATTCTCCTGCCCCCTGTAATACCTCATAGTTCAGTACATATTCCATTTCGGGGTCCTCACTTTGAAGACTGATCACCATCCCGGCCTCAATTAGCAGAATAGTTTCGTCTTGACTGAAATTGGCATTGACACTGAAGGGCACTGGAATGAACTTCAATACTTCTACTTCAATCTCCGCACTTTGCTTAAAATCATTCTGATCCGAGAGTGTGAATTCTATAGTTTGAATGCCCAGTGATGTTGGTTGATAGGTCCAATTGTCATCGACCTTAATGGCATCTCCGCTCTGAAAGGAAGTGCCGTTTCTCATAAACGCTCCAGTCCCGTTATCTATTTGATAGTCTAAAGTGAATTCCGGTGGCGTTGGGCTGTCTTTGACCTGAATATCGAGAGCTACTGGATGCCCTTCATTTAGTATCAAGGTATCCTCACTATTAGCCGAAAATAAGAACAGATCAAGAACGTTTATCTCAAGGGCAACTTGCTCCTGAAATCCGTTTTGATCGGAGAGCGTAAACTTTATAATTTGTGGGCCTAATGACGTGGGCTGGTAGGTCCACTGATCGTCAATTTCAATACTACCGCCATTCCCAAAAGAAGTACCGTTTTGGTTAAGCAGCCCAGTTCCATTCTCTACTTCATGACTTAAAGTAAATGTTGGCAAAGCTTGGGTGCTGTCCTTCATTCGAATATCCAGGGCTACTTCATAAGTTGCTCCCAGCAATAGTGTGTCTTGACCAATGTCAGCAGTAAAGAAAAATGAACTGGCTCCCACTAATTCGATCTCCCTGTTATCACAGCTATTGATGCCGATGGAGAAAGCAATTAAGATGCCGATAATAATTATGCGAGGAGCTTTCATCGTAAAACTAAAAATCTAAGATCCGCTTAATTCCAGCGCCTAGTAGCCACCTGTTCTTACCAAAATCTGATTGAAAATAATGTCGCTGACTGCCATTTACAACTACGGCCCAGCGATGATCAATGTAAATCTCCGCTTCCAAACCTATCAAAACACCAATTGATGATCCACTTTGCTCAATAGCGATCTCTTTTTTTTCCACATTCTCATATAGTCCTGTAAGTCCTGCTACCGCATTCAGGAAAAAGTTCGGGTTCACACTATAAAAGGTGTAATGTCCGGTAGCATCTAAAAAATAGGTCGAGAAATCTGATCCGGAAGCATCACCCCGTTCATATCCAAAAGCGCCTTTTAAATAAACTTCGCGATGGATATATTGAGAATATCCCGCGGAGGCATAAGGGCCTTGCCCAGTAGCCCCTAATATTAGCTCAACCCCTTTCAATCCTTTTATGTGCCTTACTTGACTAAAAACGGTGGTACATATAAACCCAAATACAAAAAGCAGTACGATCTTTTTTATCATAGGATCAAAACAATTTGGTCTTTAACAAAGCTTCGGCTGGAATATCAAAAGAGAATACTTCAGAGGTACCCCTTTCAATAACCGTTACCATTAACTTGCTGTTCTTGCTTACCTTGGGCAACGGTAGGGCAAAGCCAAGGTATCTTCTTTGATTGGCATTTACTACTTCCACATTGGTTTGAAGAATAGGTGCAATATCCATAACCCTCCCTTTGGTATTTAATGAATCATCTTTATTGGCTGGTTCTGAGTATACAAATCCTGTGAAATCGATATCGAATCGTTTGGCAGATTTGTTGTCTACCAATATTTTCAAATAGGTGATACCTTCATTGATCATCACATTGGTTAGAGACAAAATGATTTTGCTTTTGGCCGTTCCAACAGTATATACGTCGGGATTTCTTTGCATTAGAGCCTGTAGCATGGCCTCACTGAGCGTACTATTACTC
>JBPCUG010000777.1:0-4753 GCA_051011275.1 Cyclobacteriaceae bacterium
GTTCAATTGTGTAAACGTGGTTCCGAAAGTGGGCAAGCCTCCAGTTTCGCCGTAAGCGGCTCTTAATTTCAACTGGTTAATGGAAGAAACATTCCAAAAATCGAAATTGGCAATGTTAACAGCTAAAGATGCCTTAGGAAAAGCATAAAATTTATTTTGATCCAGGTTTAATGAAGATTTATCAAAACGGACACCCAGAGTAGCGATGATCTTATCTTCCCAGTTTACCTCCTCCTGTGCAATGATTCCAACATCTCTTACTTTCAGGTCGTTCTGCAAAAAGATGGTTTGAATGGTAGCCGTGTTCGCATTGGTCTGCCCATTCAGCAATCCCTGCCCCCTTACAATGATACCCTCTCTGTCCTCAGTTAACTTGCTGACACCGACTTGTGTATTGAAATTAATGGTGTTTAGGTTGGTATTATAGATTAGAAAGGCTTGTAAGTTGGTATTGAGTTGGTCCGACTTACCTTGAAACACATCACCTGGATTATTGGCATTCTTTTGAAATTGCAAATCTTCAGGCAGATGGACCAGCGTATTACTATTTAAGTAATCCAATCCGCCCTGAATAGAGAATTTCAAAAAAGACTGGTCAGTTTGAAAAATGTCAATACCTAAATTTACCGCTTGAATGAACCTGTTGATTTTCGAATTATTAGTGGCCTTATCTCTTAAAGCTAAAGGGTTCTCCGAAAAGTATTGGTTGTCTGGATATACACCATTCTCATCTGGAAATAGATCGGCGTAGGGCGGTGTAAAAGATAGATTATAACCAAAACTGGCTCCAGTTCCATTTTGATTGCCATTAAAAGTACGGTCGGTGTTGGTATGGATATAGTTGGAACTAGTTGAGAGTTTGATACTCTTGGTTACATCATGATCAATATTGGCCCTTATAGAGTAACGGTCGAAGCCAGAATTTTTGATAATCCCATCTTCACGCTTCATTGATCCATTGATAAAGAAATTAGTTTTATCATTACCGCCAGTTATTGTGATACCAGTGTTGCTGATTAACCCGGTTTCTCCATAAATCTCGTTTTCATAATCATTATTTCTTCCTGAAGCCAGATCGTCAGTTCTTTGTTGGGAACCGCCAAAGAAATCATCAATTTTTTGCTGATCCCAAGGAGCGAAACCTACAAGGTTGACTGCTTTGTTAAATCCAAAATCCTGGGTAACACTCACCTTGGTATCTCCTGCTTGTCCTCGTTTAGTGGTAATGATAATTACTCCTGCATTTGCTCGAGTCCCATAGATTGCAGCAGCTGAAGAACCTTTCAGCACTTCGATGCTTTCAATATCGTTGGGATTTATGTCAGCCAATCGATTGGCAATGTCATCTTGTAGTCGGCTGCTTTGTCCCGATCCTGCACCATTTGCGGCAGAGATACCTGTTTGGATGGAAGTGTTATTTATGTATACCCCATCAATAATATACAAGGGCTGGCTATTACCATTACTAATAGTAGAAATACCCCGTAATTGTACCGCGCTGCCTCCTCCGGGTGCCCCGCCATTAGCTTTAATAGTAGCTCCAGTAAGTTTTCCATAAAGTGCATTATCTACGGTTTGGGCTTTAGTAGTACCCATCAACTCATCCCCAGAGACCGTGCCAACTGCGTTAGCCAAGTTACTTCGTTTAATGGAGGAGGCAAGACCGGTAACAACAACTTCCTCCAAATTGGTTATGTCCTCTGCTAAAGTTAGATTGATCGTATTGTTACTTGCTGACACTCCTACTTCCTGAGTTAAATATCCAATAGAAGAAAATATCAGTGTAGCAGCGCTACCAGGTACGCCAAGGCTATAATTACCTTCTATATCTGAAATGGTTCCAACCGTAGTGCCTTTTACTATGATGTTGGTGCCAACCAAGCCTTCGCCTGTAGCTCCGTCTGTAACCTTACCGGATACGGTAAAGTCCTGGGCCTGCACAGTCGTAGTGATACTGATACACAACAGCGCAAGCAACCAATGCTTGTAAAATCTTTTCATAAAGTTTGTTGTTTGGTTTATAATTAAATACAGTTTTTTAAACATACTAGTTATGCGGCTAAGGACAAAGGGTTAACCCGGTTTCTGACGGGTTTTGACGCTTAGATTGCCTTTAATTAACGCAAAATGGGGTAAGAACAGCAAAATACAACAGTCAAACAGTAGTATAATATAAAAAGTAGGTAACTATTTAACAATCACCAGATAATTGAATATTTTCGAGATTGTTTCCATTTTGTAGCGAGTATTACGTTAAGTAAAAATTGATCTGATCTGGGACGAATGGGCAAATTTGGTACTAACTATGGATTTGATTTTCTTGAACTATACAAGACGATATTGCAGGTCTTGACTATCGTTGCAACCATTCAACCTTCTTTTGAGTTACTAATCACATGTTCGATCGCTTAATCGAAAACTTACGACGGCGTTTGGTGGAACCATTACCAGGATATGTAGCTCAGAGCAAGATGTCAGCCAAACCTAAGGAGGGTGGAACTTTTAAACGAACTCCCTCAAAAAGGGCCAAATTGGGTGGAGTGGCCATTGTGTTATATCCGCATAATGGCGAAGTCGTGATGCCTCTAATAGTACGACCCGAATATGATGGTGTACATAGTGGGCAGATCAGCTTCCCTGGTGGTAAGCAGGAAGCTCAGGATAGCGATTTGGTTGCTACGGCATTTCGGGAGACTGAAGAGGAGATTGGCATTCCTCGTGATACGATGAAGATGGTTGGCACTTTGAGTCAGTTGTATATTTTTGCTAGCGACTTTCAAGTATTACCTGTAGTGGTGGCCTTGGAGCAACGGCCAACTTTCTATCCTGATACAACCGAAGTGTCCGCAGTGGTAGAGGTAGGGTTGGGCCACCTGCTGGATCCAAAGAATAGGAAACGCAAAGATCTTGATGTAAGGGGTTTTACTATCGATGCGCCTTATTTTGAAGTTGAGAATAAGGTAGTCTGGGGCGCAACAGCAATGATGTTGAGCGAGTTTTTGGAAGTGATCGAACACCTATAACAGATGGAGCAAAGGATTATCTAAGAGATCAGGTTGAGCAGCTTGATTGGGCATAAAAGATTCAAAGCCCTTGCGATCCTAACCTGCATCCTAATCAATGACGTGATAAGATGAAAGCACTACTTATATTATTTGTTATCCTTTTGTTCAGTTGTCCCTTAGCGCGCGCGCAAGGTGAGGTCGATGCGGTTAAGGGTTGTTTTAGTATCTACAAATCAGCCCTGCTAGCTGGTAACGGATTAGAAGCAGTGGAAGAGATTGATCAAAATACCTTAGATTACTACAAAACGATTTTAGACCATACTCTAAGATCTGATAGCGCCAAAGTAGCTAGCTTAGACTTCATGGATAAATTAATTGTTATCAGAGTAAGAGATCTGATGACTCTTGAAGAAGTGTCGGCTCTTGATGAAAGCTCGTTTTTTGTTTATGCTGTCGACAACGGTATGATAGGTAAAGAAGGCGTTGCTAATCTGGAATTAGGAATCGTCGAATTAAATGGTTCATCGGCCAAAGGTCAGGTAATTGCCGGTGGACAGCCTGCACCAATACATTTCGATTTTTTTAAAGAACAGGGCAATTGGAAAATAGATCTCACCTCCATATTTGGTGTTAGCCAGGCTGCATTGCAAAAAGTTATTGCCGACAGTGGTATGACGGAGAATGAATTTATTTTTCAAGTTCTGGAGATGTTAACTGGTAAGCAGCCTGGAAAAGAAGTCTGGCAGCCCATGAAATAGTGATGGCTTCTCTTCCATCCACATGTTTGGAAAGCGTTACTTTTTCATTATTGCCTTAAGAGTGTGCTTATCAATTGTACCAGTAGGAAAAAGATCAGACTTTCTCTGGATCTCTATCACCGCTTGCCTGGTCAAAGCCCTAAATTTTCCATCGACAGGGATTTCATAGCCTTGGTTCACTAATTCTTGCTGAACCATAGCCACGATTTGTCCTTCATCT
The DNA here is from genome assembly GCA_051011275.1 of Cyclobacteriaceae bacterium. Taxonomy (GTDB): domain Bacteria; phylum Bacteroidota; class Bacteroidia; order Cytophagales; family Cyclobacteriaceae; genus JBPCUG01. Next base: position 3,984 of record JBPCUG010000777.1, read on the forward strand.
CCTTCTCCTAAATTGAAATCGGCATTTTCGAAACCTTTTTGGAATTTATAATCTTTTGGGCTTATTCCTTTGAGCTCCATTTCTTGAATTTCCTGATTGTTGAACCCTTGATCTTTTAGCTTTTTGGAATTTATTAATATGCCCTCTAGGTATCTAACATGCGCGAGTTTATCGGTATATTGACTAGCATACGTTTCTGCTTCAATATCATCTTCCTCCGGATGTAAAACATCAATTTTTTTATTAGCCCAGATCTTCCGAGCCAATGTACCCAGCTCAGTCGATTCCTGGTAAAATGCTTTGGTAACTGACGGATCATGATATTGGACGTCAAGATCTTCACTTGCTGTATAATCATAGACTGATGGTGGCCTGAAGCGCTTGTAGTTCTGATACTTGAAGTAGCCAAACAGTCCCAGGAAAATAACTAGAGCGATAATTAGTAGATTTTTCATAGCGAGATGCTTTGAGTGCTGATGGTTTTCAAATATTAGGTAATATTGAGAGGATTCACAATTTTTTCCGCGAAAACCGCTAGCCAATAAAATTTGGTAGTAACGGTTTGTGGCATCTTTGGGATTTGCATCTTCTTTTTTTATTCTGTTAGTTAGCTTAATTACTGAAACTATATGGAGCAAGAAACCTGGGAACCCCTGATTAAAAACGACGCCATCGTACTTGGTTTGCTAATGGTTATTTTAACTGTAGTCTTTAGGACAGCAAGCAGTGATAGACCCTTTTGGAAGAAATTCTATACATATATTCCAATC
>JBPCUG010000778.1:0-4255 GCA_051011275.1 Cyclobacteriaceae bacterium
CACTTGTTAAGCTAAATTCTTGCCGAAAATCAATGCTGCCCATTGATTTAATTCTCCCTGATCGATTAACGACAATCCCACTTGTATACCTTTATCAACGATTTTATCTATATCCCGGGTATAAAATCCGCTTATTAATAGGGATCCGTTGTCAGATAACCCCTTTGCGTATAGCTCAATTTCTTTGATCAGCACATTTCTATTGATATTAGCCAGAATGAAATCAAAAATCTGACCCTCACCAAAACCAATAGTCTCCATTGAATCCTCAAATACTGCAATATGCTGGCAGTTATTGGCTAACGCATTTTCTTTTGTATTTCTAACTGCTATTGGATCAATGTCCAAAGCAACAATTTTGGCCGCTCCTAGCCTCTCGGCCAGGATCGATAAGATCCCAGTTCCGCATCCAACATCCAGAACTGAAGTATCCTTAAAATTAAGCTCTAGCTGTTTACCTATCATTAGACTGGTGGTCTCATGATGGCCGGTGCCGAAAGACATTTGTGGGTTAATCAATATTTCATACTCATAATCCGGTGATAGCTGATGGAATGAGGCAACGATCCGGCAGCGGTTACCGATTATCACTGGTTCGTACTGTTTTTCCCAGATTTGATTCCAGTTTTCTTCCGGAATGGTTTTGATGGTTGTGTTTCCTACCTGATACTTCTTTTCTATGCGACTCAATTCCTCACCATCATAGAGATCCGATTTGATATAACCTTTTAGGCTGATTTCATCTTCTAGAAAGGAGTCAAAATCGCCATTAGCCAATTCAGCCATTAGTATTTCCTTTAGTTCCTGATCACAAACAAATGTGACTTCAATAAAGTCCATGGTTATTTACAGCCAGCGAAAGACAGCGTTTCAGTATAATAGATCGAAAAATCCGCCAAACCTCTTTTGTTTACAAAATAGACTGAAAAATGCGCAAAAGCCGGCTTGTCAGTGAAAAACCAGTGCCCGGATTCATTGGCCATTAGGCGATTGTCCTCCTGATAAACCACAAGATCAGCAAAAGCTTCGGACGTTTCCAGGTAAACGGTAAAACTGGCATCATTAGGGCTATCAGCTTCATAAACAGCTCCATACACCTGGCAGGCATCAAAAGATTGCGCTTCAACTTGTGAAGCATTGAGCATTATCAATCCCAAGGTAAAAGTAACCAGCACTATCCGTAATATCCGCTTCATTTATATGACAAACTTACATCCGTATTTTCAGTACCTGAAATCAAAATGATGTAATAATATCTACAAAATCCCTTGATTTAAGGCTTGCTCCGCCGATTAAACCTCCATCAACATCCGCGCCAGAAAATATTTCTCTGGCATTGGAAGGTTTGCAGCTGCCACCATAGAGGATTGGAATGCCATCCGCTAGCGATTCACCATACTTTTGGGCCAAATGACTGCGCAGATGTGCATGCATTTCCTGAGCTTGTTCTGCCGAAGCGGTTTTTCCAGTACCAATAGCCCAGATCGGCTCATAAGCTATAATTACCTTGGCTAAAGCATCTGCTTCCAGATGGAACAAACTTGCGCTAACCTGATCAGCCACATACTGGAACTGGGTATCGTTTTCGCGGATTTCAAGTGCTTCACCGCAGCAAAAAATGGGTATTAAGCCATGATCCAGGGCCCGGTCTACTTTTTTGGCTAACATTTCATCACTTTCATTAAAATATTGACGGCGTTCACTGTGGCCAATGATCACATACGAAACCAGCAAAGATTGTAGCATAGCTGCTGACACTTCACCAGTATATGCACCGGAAACTTGGTCGCTACAGTTTTGAGCCGACAAATGAATTTGTTCAGAACCCTCAGTTAATTTTGCCATTGATGACAAGTGGGTGAAAGGTGGTGCCAGGATGGCTTGAACCTCACCTCTGACTTCATCTGCAAACATGTTCACAATTTCAGATGCTAATTGCATTCCTTCATCTAAAGTCAGGTTCATTTTCCAATTACCCGCTACTATTTTTTGTCTCATTGGTTTTGTTTTATCGGTAAATATGATTCGGCAAAGATAGCCTATTTTAGGGTATCACCGGAGTTCCTGTTCGGTTATGAACAATGTGTTATCCTTTTAAAAGCACAATCTGCCATTGGTCAACTAATATATCCCTTGAACACCGCAATTTCTTTATATTTACCTTCCAACATTTTTAACAACAGAACAAACTTCTAACCCATTATGAAAATCACAAAACATTTATTTTTACTGGCCTTTACTTTGCTAATCGGCCCAAGCCTATCTGCCCAGGAGGCTTTCAATTTTGATATCGACGATCTGGATATAGCTTATGAAAAATTTGTCCTCGATAACGGCCTAACCCTAATTGTGCATGAGGACCACAAAGCCCCGATTGCGGCTGTAAACATTTGGTATCATGTCGGATCAAAAAACGAGAAACTAGGCAAAACGGGCTTTGCCCATCTCTTCGAGCACCTAATGTTCAATGGGAGTGAGAACTTCAATGACGATTATTTCCAAGCCTTGGAGAGAATGGGTGGTACAGACCTTAACGGTACCACCAATTTCGATCGTACCAATTATTTTCAAAATGTTCCGATCGCTGCATTAGATGCGGTGTTGTGGCTGGAATCTGATCGCATGGGCCACTTCAAAGGCGCTATTTCACAAGAGCGATTGGATGAGCAAAGAGGAGTTGTACAGAATGAAAAACGACAGGGAGAAAATCAGCCTTATGGAAAGTGGTTTAACGCCATGATAAAAAACTGTTTCCCTCCAAGTCATCCCTATGGGCATACAGTGATCGGATCAATGGAAGATCTTGATGCAGCTTCGTTGGATGATGTGAAAGAATGGTTTACCAACTATTATGGTGCGGCTAATGCGGTAATATCTGTAGCTGGCGATGTAGATACACAAGAGGTTTTGGCCAAAGTGAAAAGATATTTCGGCGATATTCCTTCAGGGCCTCCGGTAACTAAGCAAACGGTAAATATTGCTAAAAGGACGGGAACAGTAAGAGAGGTGCAACAGGACCGAGTGCCACAGTCTCGAATATCCTTGGTTTGGAATGCTCCTGAGTGGGGTAATAACGAAGCGTTTTTATTGGACTTTGTGGCAAGTACTTTGGCCGATGGTAAAAACTCCCGTCTCTATAAGAGATTGGTTTATGACGAGCAGATAGCTTCCAGGGTAAACGCCTTTAATTGGGAAAATGAAATAGCCGGCATATTTGTCATCCAAGCGGATGTAAAACCTGGTGTGTCCAATGAAATAGTTGAAAATGCTATTAATGAGGAGTTCAAAAGCTTTTTGGCCGATGGGCCAACTGAGAAAGAGATGAATCGAATAAAGACGCAGTCCTTCGCCAACTTCACTCGAGGCATTGAACGGATTGGAGGCTTCGGGGGTAAATCCGACATACTAGCGAGCAATCAGGTTTACGCTGGAACTCCTGATTTCTATAGGGAGAGGTTGAAAGGGATGAGAGACGCTACTGCAGCCGAAGTTACTAAAGCGGCCAACAAGTGGCTTACTGATGGAAAGTACGTTTTAGAGATTAATCCTTTTCCACAATACAGTACCAGTGCATCCGAAGTAGATCGAAGTAAGTTGCCTGAACTTGGTGCTACGGGCAAAGCCACTTTCCCGGACTTGCAAAGAGCTACCCTATCAAACGGGATGAAAATTGTGTTGGCTGAAAGAAAGACCATTCCGGTGGTACAGTTTAATTTAATGCTGGATGCTGGTTATGCCTCTGACCAATTTGCCAAGCCTGGGACTGCATCCTTGGCTATGAATATGATGGATGAGGGTACTAAGAATCGTACCTCTTTAGAGATCAATGATGAACTGGCCATGTTAGGTGCACGGTTGAACTCTTACTCCAACCTCGATGTGTCTACTGTGTCGTTAAATGCGCTAAAGAGCAATCTGGATGCTAGTTTGGATCTCTTTGCCGATGTCGTACTAAACCCTGCATTTCCACAAAAAGATTTTGAGCGGCTTAAGAAAGAGCAAGTGGTAGGTATACAAAGAGAAAAGAAAACCCCCATTCAAATGGCGTTGAGGGTCTTCCCAAAACTCATGTACGGAGAGGGGCACGCATACAGTTCACCATTTACCGGCTCGGGATATGAATCTACCATTGCTGAGATGACTAGGGACGATTTGACTAAATTTTATGATACCTGGTTTAAACCTAATAACGCAACTCTTGTAGTGGTTGGTGATATCACTATGGACGAGGTACAGAGCAAGATTGATCCACTAT
>JBPCUG010000779.1:0-4064 GCA_051011275.1 Cyclobacteriaceae bacterium
CTTATGAGGTTGCTTTAATGGATGGAAGCACAATCTCAGGAACGTACGAGGTAGATGGAGACCAAGTAAAACTTAAAGATTCAATGTGCGGTGATGTTGAAGGGACCTATACCTGGAAATTGGAAGAAGGTGAGTTGAGCATAGAAGTAGTGCAGGATGATTGCTACGACCGCAAAGACGCTTCCAGTGCTATAATGAAAAAAGTAGAGGGCTAGGTTTAATCGTTTAAAACGATCCTGAAGGTTGTGCCCTGATCGATTTCGGAAGACTTGACAAAGATCCTTCCGCGATGATAGTTCTCTACAATCCTTTTTACCAGGGTGAGGCCTAAGCCCCACCCTCTTTTTTTTGTGGTGAATCCAGGCCGAAAAACCCGATTGATCAAGTTTTTGGGGATGCCCTTACCATTGTCGGCAATATCAATGGCTACCTTGCCATCCTGGGATTTATTGATGCTAATATCAATGATACCTGCGCCGCTCATGGCATCTACGGCGTTTTTACAAATGTTTTCAATGACCCAATCAAACAATGGCTTGTTGATGCTGGCCTGAATGTTTTCCTCCTCCTCATACAAATGGATCTTTACTTTGGTGGAAATTCTGGTTTGCAAATAGCTGATTGAGTTTTTGATCACCTCACAGATGTTTTCCCGATGAAGCACAGGAACCGATCCAATGCTGGAAAACCGATTGGTGATCATCTCCAACTTTTTTATATCCTTGTTGAGTTCTTGGGTTATTTCTTTATCCGCCAATTGCGGATCCGCCTTAAAATACTCTATCCAAGCCATCAACGAAGAAAGTGGTGTGCCTAATTGATGGGCTGTTTCCTTTGCTAGTCCTACCCAAACTTGGTTTTGCTCTGCAGCCTTGGAATAGCTGAATGCCAGGTAAGCCAGAAGAACGAAGATGGCAATCACCGAAAGCTGAACATAAGGATAGTATTGCAGCTGGGTAAGTAGAAAGGAATTTTCGTAATAAATATAATTGTAAGCATAGATCTCACCACTAGGCTCTCTTAACGCAATCACAATCGGGTCATAGGTCTCACTCATATCTTGTAATTCATCATTGAGCACCTGATGCACATTACCTAGGTTAGAAGAATCAACCTTAATATTCCTGAAATTAATTGGCTTCCGGTCGGCGTCAGTCAGGATTACCGGAATACGAGTATTTGTGACGATGATCTCTTGAGTAATGAGGTTCAGCCTTTCGCTTTGATCATCATTGGTAATATATTCCAGCGTATTGGCATAAAGTGTTACCTGGTTTCTTTCCCGTTCTTTAAGTTGGTCAACGATCAAATTGGTGTAATAGATGGAACCTAATCCAATCAATACCGCTAGTGCCAGGATCAGATAGTTGATCCGGTAGCGATTCTCAAAAATGTCAAAACCCACTTCTTTAAGGGCACCTTTCATAGTAAAGACAAGCGGTCGGGTGTCAAAATCCTATCTTTTTGCCAGGAATTACTTATCCCCAATTTTAAAGATAGAAATATGGATCAGTTTTTCATAAAAAACCATTTGGCCAAAGTTCTGTAGTTGACTTTGGTACCATGCATCAATATGCCTACTCGATAGATTCTGGCAGCCAGCCAGGTGGTGAAAATAAATCCGCCAACTAAAAGAAGCAGGGAAACAATGACTTGCCATACGGGGGGGTCGAAAGGAATACGCCCCATCATTACAATCGGTGAGCTCAAAGGGATCATAGACATCCAAACAGCTATCGAACCATCGGGATCTTGCAGAACAAATTGCAATGCAATAATGGAAATGATCAGTGGTATGGTAACCGGAAACATGAATTGCTGTGAGTCCGAGTCGCTATCAACTGCGGAACCTACGGTGGCAAAAAGGGCGGCATAAAGGAAATAGCCGCCAAGAAAGTATAACACAAATACAAAACCGATATAGGGAAGTTCCATTAACGTTTCCATAACCACATTTGAAGAGCCTTCTGGTATTTCCGGCACATCTATCCCCTCACTTTGGGCAACCATTTCAACTGTATCAGCCTTGTTAAGATTCATTACCTGAATCACTATAGTAGATATACCAGTTGATAGTAAAGCCCAGAGCAAAAACTGCGTTAAACCTACAGCGGCAATACCCAGAATCTTACCCATCATTAACTGAAATGGTTTGATAGATGAGATGATCACCTCTATAATACGGTTGGTCTTTTCCTCCATCACACCTTTCATCACCTGGACACCATATAGAAAAAGGAAAAAATAAATCAGCAGTGAGCTAACGTAGGAAATACCGATAGTCATTTCGACGCTGCTGGATCTTTCGCCGGTTTCAGTAAGATTGATAGTCCTTATATCGATTTTAGTATTCAGTTCATCTGTCACCTCTTCTCCTATTCCTGCTTCGCGGATCTTAAGATCTCGTATTTCCTTTTCTAGTGTGTTTTCAATTTTAGCAGTTACACCAAAATGTGGATTTCGATCTCCGTACAACTGGATACCTGAGGGGTTGTATATATCGATCTTGGGAATATAAAGCAATGCATCATTATTGTCTTTTCCGTAATCTGATTTTCCCTGATCTATTGACTTGCTTAGGTAGCGATAGTTGATCGATTCCGTATCTTGAAACTTGTTAATAAAAAAACCACTTTCATCGATCACGCCTATGGTTTTACTTTGACCCTCATCATTGATCTGAATAGCCACCAAGCCCACGATCAATCCTGCCATCAATATTGGGGTTAGTATAGTCATAACGATAAATGACCTTTTCTTTACCCGAGTGAGGTACTCTCGCTTTATTACCAGCCAGATCTTATCCATTTCCTTCATTTACTTTTGAGATGAAGATTTCGTTCATGCTGGGTATTTTTTCAGTAAAACTGTGGATCTCGGTTTGTTGTACCAGAGCAGTAAGTAGTTCGTTGGGTCCTGCTTGACCTGTAATCCTAACTGTAGAATGGAACATTTCCTCCTCCGTCAAATTCGAAGCGATTAATTCAAATTCGGCAGGGAGTCCATTGAGCGGTCCGATATGATCAACCATAAATGTGTTGGTTTGATAAGTCTTCTTTATCTGTTTTTTCGGGCCATCCAATATCTTTCTCGATTTATTTATTAAAGCAATATGGTCGCAGAGCTCTTCCACCGACTCCATCCGGTGTGTGGAGAAAATGATGGTGCTACCTTCCTCTCGCATTTGTAGAATTTCGTCTTTAATGATGTTGGCATTGATTGGATCAAAGCCTGAGAAAGGCTCATCCAGAATGATCAACTGCGGATGATGGAGTACTGTAGCTATAAACTGTATTTTTTGCTGCATGCCTTTGGACAGATCTTCAATGTTCTTTTTGGTCCATTCGGTCATATTCAGCTTTTCGAGCCAGGCCTTGATCCTGACTATGGCGTCAATTCTAGTAAGCCCTTTCAGCCGGGCCAGGTATAGGAGCTGCTCGCCCACTCTCATTTTTTTATAGAGTCCTCGTTCTTCAGGAAGGTAACCGATCATGCCAATATGCTTTGGATCTAGTATTTCCCCATTGATAAGAATTTCGCCTTCGTCTGCTTGTAGTATCTGAGTTATAATGCGAATCAGGGTGGTCTTGCCTGCTCCATTTGGCCCCAGTAGCCCAAAGATAGTTTGGCTTGGGACGATGAGATCAATAGCAGTTAAGGCCTGATGATCAGAGTAGCTTTTATGAATATTATGGGCCTCGAGGATGTGCAATTTAGATTGCCTAGCGGTTGGTAAACCCTAAAGATAGGTATTAAATCCTGACCGGGAAAACATTAGTTTGCAAACTGCTGGGGGTCGATTAATTGAACTATGAATATTGGGATTCGGCTGTAGTTCCGGAAAGGGATTTTATACCGACTACTTCTCCTTGAAAAGTATATTTCCAACCGCTACATCAAGATTAAAAGTGACCAGATTTTCTGCATCCTCCCGGTAGCTGGAATTCACAAAGACATTTGATTTGATCTCGGAAAAGTAATTTGGCAATTTCACTCGGCATAAAGGGGTGTCATTGATGTGAATGATCGTGGGGTTTTTAGCATCAGGTACATAGATCACCAGG
>JBPCUG010000780.1:0-5111 GCA_051011275.1 Cyclobacteriaceae bacterium
GTGCTCACCACCATGAAACTCTAGGACGCGCTTAATCGGCAAAGAGTCTATTGGAAAGATCAATAGCAATCGAACCATCACAATTAAGGCAACAAAAATATAGGTAACCCTTAAGTACACTTTTTGAAAACCCTTCCACTCCATTAGCTTTCTTAGACCCAGCACCAAGAACGGCACCACCATCATCAGCGTCCAATTCGCTTCTACGTATCCTTTGGTGGTCATAAAAAGGAAAAAGACAAAAATGCCAATCAAATTCCATTTAAGAGATCTCTCCCATAGATCTTTAGTGCTGTATTTTAAAGCCGCAAATATCAAAACCACGGAAGCCCATGGCCCATGAAACGGAATGTTTCCTAATAGGTACCCGATGGTTTTATTAATTTTATAGGAAGAGGTACCCCGGTCAAGTAAGTGATATTGAACAGAGGGAAAATCATGCTGTATCTGCCAAAGGATATGGGGCAGAAGCAATAAAATGGCAGTGACTGCCGCCAAGTAAAAGTTTCTTTGCCCAAACAATTTTGGATTACTTAGGAGTGTAAAGACAATCAAGAGCACCCCATGGTACTTGCTATAAAACAATGCAGCAATTACCAACCCTAACTTTATCGCTGACCAAACCGATGTATCTCTTAAATACTCACGGTAAAAATAAAAAAATGCCGTAGCGAAGAAAAGCAATGGAACATCAGGAACGCTTATAAAGCCAATTAAATTAAGCGACAACATCGAAAACACAGTAGCAAAGAAAAACCTAGCCTGTATGGGTTGACAAAGCTTATAAAGGAGCCAGATGGTGGCCGTTCCTAGAAGGATGGACATAATTCTTACTCCAACCTCCGTATTCCCTATTAAGGTGCCTAACTTGATCAAGGCTGCGATCATCGGAGGGTGATCAAGGTAGCCCCAATCCATAAAGCGAGAGAACACCCAATAATACGCCTCGTCGCTGTAAAGCTCAATGGAAGCAGCAGTACTTAAATTAATCGTGAACCACAGCAAGAGGTAACAAGATACCTCATGGGTCTTAAGGTACCCTATGAATGTTTGGTACATTCCGAAGGGGTGCTCAGTGGGTGTAGTGTGAGTAGCGATGGAAGAGTGAATTATAAAAAATGCCAGACTCCTGTTAGAGTTACTTTGACATAACGTTGTTTACTTATTTAAAGTTGGTATCATTTGAAAGCCTACCCCCAATTATAGCTCCACTCCTACAGGACAATGATCCGATCCCAAATAATCAGGCAAAATAAAAGCTTTGTTGATCCGATTGAGCATATTTTTGCTAGCTATGAAATAATCAATCCGCCAGCCGGTATTGCGCGCACGGGCATCAAACATATAGCTCCAATAAGTGTAAGCAATTTCTTCAGGATAGTAATGCCTAAAACTATCTACCCAGCCGGCATCAAGCATTCGGGAAAAACCATCGATCTCCACTTGGGTATATCCTGCGGTTTTGTTGTAGTTAGACTTGTCATTTTTCAAATCGATGGGCTGGTGGGCTACATTAAGATCACCACAGAGTAGTACCGGTTTCTCACTTTCAAGTTGTTGCAAGTACTTTAAGAAATCGCGGTCCCATTGAGTTCGATAATCTAACCGCACCAACCCTCGGCCGGAATTAGGCACGTAGGCGGTTACCAAATAAAAGTCGTCGTATTCAGCAGTGATCACTCGACCTTCCTGGTCATGCTCCTCTATACCTATATCATTTTGTACCTCTAAAGGCGCTTTCTTGCTTAAAATAGCAGTCCCGGAATAGCCTTTTCTTGCCTTAGAAGAGTTTACATAAACCTCGTAACCTGGCAGTAGTTCCAATGCCGTCCGGACATCTTCACTTTGAGCTTTTGTTTCCTGTAAACACAATACATCTGGATCGATTGCCTTTACATTTTCTACAAAATCTTTTTTTAAAATAGCTCGAAGGCCATTAACGTTCCAGGATATTAAACGCATTATAACAGTGACAAATTTAAGTTTTAACTTTGCCTCAAAGTAGGTGAAAAAACCGGAATAAATAAAGCTGACTGAATTAAATTAAAACCAACTACCATTTCCGAGTTAACTGAAAACAGCAAGGCTAAGTTATTTGAGATTCAGCTACCAAACACGCCACTTCAAGCGTATCAAAGAAATCAAGTTTTTCAGCCTCAGATCAAAGGTTTTAAAGGGAGGATTAAAGATCAATTTTGGTTTTTGAATGCCTAGGCTTTTCTTTCCTTCGATCAGTGCTGAATTTATGACGTGAATAATTCTTACCTCTTCTTCATTGTGGGCCACAGGTAAAAACCGGTAATACTTCAGAGCTTCCTTATAGTCCTCCAAAGTGGGCCTCTTCCTGAGGTTTTCCAATAAGGATTCAGCTTTATCCAAAGTCGGATAATGTCTTTCACCATTGTGGCCTACTTCTTTAGAGATCTTTCGATAGCTAAGCATAGTTTAATGTAAGTTCTTTGCATTCAGATAGCCTACTCAGCTCAACTGAAAAAGCAAAACTAGTGAGAATTCAACTCTGGCAATGGGGGGTATAACCCAATTTAGGTTTAGGGGCTTTATTGAGAAACAAACAAAAAAGCCAGATGGTTTCACCTGGCATTTAAAGAGAAACTTGATAAAGCTTATTTGACTAATATTTCAAACTCGGTTCGGCGACTAATCATTTGTCCTCAGGTAACTTTTTAAGTTACTTTCCCATATTTTCTCCTTATACTTTAGCGTTTCCCGGTTTCCAGCAAGTTCAGTACAATAGTGTTTATACCTGAAATTATAAGGGATATTACGTGTCCTTTGCACCTCCAAGGCTTGGCTTAGCTCATGTAATATATTGATTGCCAATAAATTGAACAGGAAGCTTAATACCTTCCCAACTGAAAAGTATTTGGGTGAAACTTTACAATCCCGCAAAAAATCACGATTCATGTTAATTTCAATAGATTGCATAGGTTAAGATGGTAATCGCCGCTAAGTTGCAGGATAATGAAGCATTGAGTGGACTTAGGTTTAATACGAATGCATTCTATTCTATGCAATATCATTCATTCGGCTATGGAAGGACTTTAATGATGTTTGGAAAACAGCAGAAAACATGGCCAATTTAGACAGCATTTTCCCAAATGAAAACTGGGTGGTTTATTATGACTTACAAAATAAGAAATATCACATCGATGGGTTGGCCACTCATAAGAGAATAGTGACTGATGCTTTAGACAAAACCACACCTCTTTTGTTATTGCGAGTTTTTGATTCGCATCAAGAAGCGTTGGAGTTTGTTAATGTTAAGAAACTCGAGGATTTAAAGTTCATATCCGATAGTGAACTTTAACAATTTCTACAAAAGCATTCCTAGTAACCTGGGCAGAATTGCTTAGTGCAATTACCACTAACCATTCAGAACCAATTTTCCAAGTCAATCTGTGGATAAGTATGTGGGTAAGTTGGGGATAAAAAGATGGTTATATTATTTGGTAATGGTAATTCATTATCTACATTTATTTTACCAAGCGAGAGATAAAAGACAGGCTGGCAACAGCTAGGTGAATTAAAGGAGAACTTGGAAAGCTTTGCAACCTTCGGGAGGTAAGGTAGGAAAAGGGAAGCTTTGAGGAATCAGACTTGGAAACGATAGACCCTCCGGGGTAGATTGAGGAAGAGGAAGTCATAATAACAGTAACTTGGCGTTTTACAAGTTCTACGGAAATTGTAAAATGAGAGCGGATTTACAAATCGAAAGAGGAGTGGATCCGCTTTTTGTTTTTTAGCCTTTGACCCCTATCTAAATTGGAAAGCCAACCATTTACTGGCAGGCTTTTATCCTTCATCAATTGTATGCAAGATTGACTAAAAAATTACTAAACAAAGGTGTAAGTGCCTATAGCTGGGAAACATCGGTAATGGCCTTAAATAAGTTCTAGGCGAATTGCCTAGACAGCAGTAAATTAGTGAGGCAAGGCAATCCTGTCAGTGACAAACATTACAAAGATCCTACTTTCATCTCTTCTGCCGCAAAGTTTGCTGCTCTGGCAGTGAGTGCCATAAAAGTCAAAGACGGGTTTTGATTTCCAACCGAGGTCATACATGCGCCGTCGGTTACAAACACATTGGGACAAGCATGCAATTGGTTCCATCGATTGAGCATCGAGGTCTTTGGATCTTTACCCATACGCACACCCCCCATTTCATGAATATCCAGGCCTGGGGCTTGTTTACTATCAGTTGGCATGATCTCTATGCAACCTGCAGCCTCTAGCATTTCTGAGCCCTGATCTAGAAAATCTTGTAGTACCCTTTCATCATTTTCATCATAATCTATAGAAGTGATCAGTTGAGGTATACCCCAGGGATCAGTGTGATCGGTACTTAAGCGCACATGATTCTCGGCCTTTGGAACAGTTTCTCCTTGCATCATCATAAACACTTGCCAAGGCCCTGGTTTTGAGAGCTCATCTTTTAAATTTTTGCCAATAACCGTCTGCACTACATCTCGGCTCCAACTCATGCGACTGGCGCTGAAGGCCACCATGTAACCTCTTAGAAAATCTGTTTCTTGTTTGTAAACATTTCTGAAGGATGGCATAAATGCTTGTGTAGGCCGTCGACCATAATAGTAGCTATCGGAGAATCCATTATAATTGGCCAATATACTGCCTCTGTAATTATGAAATGCAATATAACGGCCCAACAAATCATGATCATTACCCAGTCCATTCGGAAATCGATTTGAAATAGAGTTAAGTAAGATAAGATTTGAATTAAGGGTGGCAGCATTAAGAAATATCACTCGAGCATAATACTCCCTGACCTCTTTACTATAAGCATCAATCACCCTTACCCCTGTAGCTCGATTGGCTTGCTCATCAAAAATGATAGAGTGAACTACCGAGTGAGCCATAAAGGTCATATTACCCGTTTCTTTTGCCCACGGTAAAGTGCTGGAGTTGGAACTAAAGTACGCGCCATAAGGACAACCTCGATAGCATAGATTCCTAGCCTGGCACTGGCCGCGACCTTGTTCTATATGTACGCTTTTTGGTTTTGTCAAATGGGCGCAGCGGCCTATAATTACATGTCTATCAGGATAAAATTGTCTGACTGATTTTTGAATGTGC
>JBPCUG010000781.1:0-2765 GCA_051011275.1 Cyclobacteriaceae bacterium
GACAAAAGCTACATCGATAGGATGATCAGCCATTAGTTGATTAAGGCGGGCACATTCTGTATCTGGATCTGCTTCGCCGTCAATAAAGTGGAAAGTCTTTAAAGGCACCTGGTTGGCAAACCTTCCCTTTAAATATTTTCGAAAGGAAGCTGGATGTGTTTGTGGCAGGCCAATATATTCGTCTAAGTGAAAAAAAGTAACTATTGACCAGTCGACAAGCTCATCGACTAACGAAGCCATCATCTCGAACTGAGAGGCACCGGTGGCAAGGATCACATTTGCCGAGCCCTTTTCTGCAATAGCTGCGTTTATATGCTTAGCGCCCTCACTGGCGGCAGCCTGTCCCAGCGCTAATTTGTTTGGTAAGATGGTTACTTTCATGGACATAAGTTATTAGTTGACCGTCAACAATCCTCAATATATTTTTACTATTTTAGTTAACCAAATGTTTGTTCAACCTATTGCAAGAAAACCATGATCAAAGGAGTACACACCATGTTTTATAGCTCCGATGCCGAAGGATTGAGAGCGTTTCTCAGAGATAAACTAGGTTTTAAAGCTACCGATATCGGGGAAGGATGGCTGATCTTTGACCTCCCTGAAGCCGATATGGGCGTTCATCCTGCTGATGGGACAGGAAAACAAGGTCAGCCGACCGGAACCCACGATATTTCCTTTTACTGTGATGATATAGAGGCAACTGTACAAGAACTGAAAGCCAAAGGGGTCACCTTTTTTGGAGAAGTAGAAGACATGGGCTACGGGCTAGTAACTTATTTTGAAATGCCGGGCAATATGAAAGTACAGTTGTATCAGGCCGCATATCAGAAGTAAACCACCTCCAATAAATTTTTATTCAATGAGAACTACTATCTGCTTACTCATTCTATTTCTAACCCAAAATATGTCCCATTCGTTAGCTCAAGACACCAACTACGACGAATCAAAAGTCTCAGCTTATAAACTACCTGATCTTTTGGTCGCCAACAACGGAAGTCAAATACAAACCAATACGGCTTGGAAGGATATCCGAAGACCCGAGCTCGTGGCACTATTCGAACAAGAAATGTACGGGAAAAACCCGGTCACAGATCTGGAAGTAGAATACAAAACCAATCAGTTGGATGCTCAAACTTTAGATGGAAAGGCAGTTGTTAAGGAAGCAGTAGTTACTTTTAGCAACAGCAAAGGAGC
The DNA here is from genome assembly GCA_051011275.1 of Cyclobacteriaceae bacterium. Taxonomy (GTDB): domain Bacteria; phylum Bacteroidota; class Bacteroidia; order Cytophagales; family Cyclobacteriaceae; genus JBPCUG01. The sequence continues at coordinate 1,195 of JBPCUG010000781.1, forward strand.
GCTATCAATGAATGTGCTGATCTTTCTACCGGCAAAGGCCGATGGTCCAGCGCCGCTTTTTTTGGGCATGAACTTCAATGGCCCTCATACTGTCCACCCCGACCCCAGTATTTCGATCACAAAAAGTTATGTAGGGAATAGTGAAAAGTATGGCATTACCGACCACAAAGCAACCGCCCGATCTCGTGGGGCAAGTGCTTCAAGATGGGCAGTAGAAGAAATTCTGGCCCGAGGGTATGGCCTGGCCACGGTCTATTGCGGAGACATCGATCCGGACTTTGACGATGGATTCAAAAATGGTATTCATCAATTAACCGAGCCCGCTGATCAAGAAAGACCAGACCATAGTTGGGGTTCCATTGCTACCTGGGCCTGGGGATTGTCACGAGCCTTGGATTATTTTGAGCAAGATCCAGCTATCGACCATGAGAAGGTGATTGTTTTTGGCCATTCCAGATTGGGCAAAACGGCACTTTGGGCTGGTGCACATGATCAGCGTTTTGCATTGGTTATTTCTAACGATTCAGGCTGCGGTGGTGCTGCACTTTCACGTCGAAGGTTTGGAGAAAAAGTAACCAATATCAACGGTCGGTTCCCTCACTGGTTTTGCAAAAACTTTCATCGCTATAACGATAAAGAGAATGAGTTGCCGGTTGATCAGCACATGCTACTGGCTTTGATGGCCCCCAGACCAATCTATGTAGCAAGCGCTGTAGAGGATCCATGGGCTGATCCTAAGGGAGAGTATCTTTCATTATATCACGCCAGTCCGGTTTACAAATTATTTGGTATGGCAACATTGGACTCTGAAGCACCTCCAGCTGTTGACACTCCGGCAAGCGCTGGCAATCTCGGTTATCATATTCGCTCAGGGAAGCATGACGTAACACTTTACGACTGGCAGCAATACTTAGATTTTGCCGATGAACACTTGAAAAAATGAGTGGGTTTTGCTTATACTTTTAAGATTCCGCTAGCGGCCGTTCGGAGTAGTTGAATATTTTTCCTTTTGTTCCACTTTATTTCCATATTGGTAGTGCTAGACAGATAAAATGTCAGCATATGCTCAGTTGGTTACAATTAATATTAGATGAAAAAAGAAAAAAAATTAGCTTTAGGAATTGCATTTGGAGTAGCAATTGGAACTGCGATCGGAGTTGCAACCGATAATCTAGGTTTATGGATTAGTTTAGGAATAGCGATAGGTGCTGCAATCGGAACCACACTTATGCAAAAAGACAAAGGGGATAAAGCCAAATATTCAAAAGAATAAATAGTAGCGAACAAATTAAGCCATTGACAAAGGCTTCGTCTCAATACAAGACTGTTAAGAGTGTAACCTCAATGGCTGCTTTCGGCCAATAGCGGACATTGATTGAGCTTAATCTCAGGTAAAAATCCTTCTAATTTTCTTACAGTGGATTGTGAAGTTAATCCAAGCTGCATTTTCTTGTAAATCTTGCCAATGTTTGTCCTTAATCTCTATTTCAATATTTTCAAACTCCTTATTTAGAACAGCTAATTCAGTTCTTTCATTTTCATTGAAAGATTGTAAAAATCTCTCATCATTT
>JBPCUG010000782.1:0-2560 GCA_051011275.1 Cyclobacteriaceae bacterium
CTTACCGGTTTGCCACCAACGAGTGGATCCGAGAAAAAGACTATCTTGGGCTAACCATCCCTCCTGTTCAAATCTTATTTCGATCTCATCGTAGTCCGTACCTTCGATAGTAGGATCCCTTTCTCCAATTGTTTTCTCTATTAAATATGATGGGCCGTAAGTTCTCCATATGCCGGTTTCAGTATGAACCAGTAACAATGCAGATAGAAAGATAGTGGCTATGGCACTGCCGAGTAGCCATCTCCGTGTTTTTAACCTGGTACGACCACCGGTTGATAATCTATCCCAAGCTGCAGCACCCAATGGCATAAATAACATTAAATAGCCAGGGGCCTGCCAGTGAAAATGATAGCCGGTTCTGGACCATAGGGAAACAGTAGTAAATAGTACTATTGGCAATACAGCCATGCTGAAGATGAAAGCATGGCTGTATTCTATTTTTCTTTTTTTAAAGGAGACAATTAATTGCTTGATCAGGGGGAACCAAAGCCAAGGAGCCAGCCAAAGTGATTGGCCTACCACGCTTCGTAAAAAGCGATCCGGCCGTAGCTCAAAAGATTGGCCTGAGCCAGCCCTAGATCCCTGGAAAGTGAACGAAATCCAGTCGTTCTCGTAGTTCCAAATTATCACTGGCAAGGATATCAATAAGGCGATCACCATTGCTAAGTAAGGGCCCGGATGTCTAAACCAATATCGCTGTCGGCGGTCCAAAGCAGCATAAATAAATGCTCCCGCAACCAAAAGAATAGCATGGTATTTACTTAGTACAGTCAGCCCCAGACTAACCCCGAAACATACCCACCAGAGATAAGCATTTTTGTTATTAGTTGGTTGCTCTTCCCCAAACGCGTCATTAGGGAAAAATAGCTTTACTAGAAAAAAGCAACTCAACAACCAAAAGAATATCAAGGGTGCATCCGGCTGGAACCAGGCAGCCACAGGAACGGTAAAAACAAAACTCAGGTTTAGAATTAGAACGGCAAAAAAACCGCTCCAGGAATTAAAGAAATGCCTAGCAATTAAAAATAATAGCCATTGTGTGCCAATAAAAAACAACAAAGCTGGCAGTCTCAGGGCCAGATTGCTTAAGCCAAATATTTTGGTGGAAAAGCCGCTTAACCATAGAAACAATGGAGGTTGATCAAAGTAACTAAGTTGAAGGTCCAGTGCTCCACGGGCGTAGTAAGCTTCTCCTGTCCCTAAACCAGTTGTACCGGCAATTACAAATCTTATTAGAGTGGTCACTGCGATCAGTAGCAAAGTCAGTTTGACAGGATCTCTCCGGGTGCTGTTGTCATTCATATAGCTGGTCAGTTGTTGAATGTAATAAAATAGTTAGCTAGGAAATTCCATATGACGGTCACCGCAATAGCCACCACTTTCGCTCCATAGAATCCTAACCAGGTATATTTCTCAAAAAGAAAGAGCACAGTATTGTTGATGGCCAGGCCTACCAATGCAACCAAAACGAAGCTGGAATATTGTTGTCCTAAGTTGGGATCTGTACTTTGAAAAGTCCAGATCCGGTTGAAATAGTAATTAGAGGTAGTGGCACTTATAAAACCAATGCTATTTGATAAGTACCTATTCCAACGCAGCCGCTCCTTAAACAAATAGGTTAGGGAAAAATCGATCACCAATCCCAGCAAACCTACTAATCCAAACTTGAAAAATTTTAGCAGCATAGTTACAGATCTCGACGGGCTACGACCCCTGGTGATCCACCTAGGTCATGGTAATAAATAGAAAGACTGATGTTGTTAGGGTCGTTGTCGACAGGATCAAATATTAATTCAATAGGAATCACACTCCCATCTGAGTCCCACTCCAGGATCTCTCCTATACCTTGGTATTCGGTGCTAATCCAAAGATCATCTTTCCAGAAATCAACTTTTATTGAAACATCCTCTAAGGCTTTTGGAATACAATCGACCTCAGCAAGAAGGATTTGTATTTCCAAGTATATTAGGGAGGATTCGGTTGCGATTTTGATTATCTCCAGATCTATTCCCGATACCGGTGGCAGATGCTCAATTACGTTCAGTGTTTTTTCAGACCGCTTTCGGCCCGGAATCGTTTCCCCAACCATGTGATTGTTGGCGTAAAGAACAGTTTGTCCGCAGAGAGGCAAATCCAAATCCCAAAAATCGTATTGATTTGACCGGCTATCAATATTTAAGGATGGAACAATATAATCTTGATCGGGAGCATAAAAGGAAAGCATAGATGCATCTTGGTAGCTATTGGCCACTACCGGAAGGCCTGCAGCGTGATCAAACACAGTCTTAACATAGTGCTCACCACCATGAAATTCTAAAACGCGCTTAATCGTCAAAGAGTCTATAGGAAAGATCAATAGCATTCGAACCATCACAACTAAGGCAACAAAAATATAGGTGACCCCTAAGTAAACTTTTTGAAAACTCTTCCACTCCATAAGTTTTCTTAAACCCAGCACCAAGAACGGCACTACCATCATCAGCGTCCAATTCGCTTCTACGTATCCTTTGGTGGTCATAAAAAGGAAAAAGACAAAAATGCCAATCAAATTCCATTTAAG
>JBPCUG010000783.1:0-3138 GCA_051011275.1 Cyclobacteriaceae bacterium
GATTATAACCCTGGCGACCTGGTCACCTGGGATTTAGGTGGAGGCATTACTCACATTGGCATCGTAGTGGATCAGAAGTCTGTAAATGGACATCCTTTAATTGTGCACAATATTGGGAGAGGTCCTCAACTGGAGGACATACTTTTTGACTACACCATAACCGGGCATTATCGTTTTAAAAAGTGACGGCAATTTTTAGATCTTCAGAAACCACAATTGGAATTGACGAACGCTCTTTTCTAAGAGTCTACAAACATAAAGTCATAACAAATGAAAATCCTAGGAATAATATTCTAATGGTGTCTACATCACCCAGTAGTCCAAAACTGCCATAAACCAACGAGAAGGATCAACATCCGGGAATGATAAGGGAAAGCGATTTCGTCAGGCCTGGTATCGCTGGTTTTATTTTAAAGCTCAGGCTATCTTTTAGGGTAAAAAAAAGATTAAACTTGAATCACAAGATATTTATCACAATTATTGGCAAAAGTATGCATAATGATCGCTGTTATACAACGAGTCACTTCCGCCTCTGTAACTATTGAGGATCAGATTACTGGCGCCATCGGGCAAGGTCTCTTGGTTTTACTAGGAATTGAAGCCGCTGATGACGCCTATGATATTGATTGGCTGGCAAGAAAGATCGCCAACTTAAGGATTTTCAACGACCAAGAAGGAGTTATGAATTTAAGTATAAAGGATGTAGGAGGGGAGCTACTTATGGTCAGCCAGTTTACGTTGCAAGCCAGTACCAAGAAAGGCAATCGGCCATCCTATATCAAGGCGGCTCGCCCTGAAATAGCCATTCCGATATATGAGGCATTTATTGAGCAGATGAAGTTGCTGTCAGATGGTCCGGTGCAAACTGGGACTTTTGGTGCAGATATGCAGGTGCAGCTAACCAATGATGGCCCGGTAACCCTGATCATTGATTCCAAAAATAAGCGGTAATGGCATCGATCTTTGGCCATGCATTGGTAGGCGCGACTCTCAAGGAGACTATATACCCTAATGGTAGCTACAAATGGACTTCATTGGCCTTAGTAAGCACTATGATCCCTGATGTAGACGTAATCACATTCTCATTTGGTATCCCTTACGAAAGCGCCTGGGGGCACCGAGGATTTTCGCATTCCATAGTTTTTGCTTTAGGCTGGGCTTTAATCCTGGTATTATTATTCTCTCCAAAGAATAAATTTGGTGGTGCCATCTTAATATTTTTTTCCACTTTATCTCACGGGCTTTTAGATTCGATGACTAATGGAGGTTTGGGCGTTGCTTTTCTGGCACCTTTTGATGACTATCGCTTTTTCGCCCCTTGGCGCCCGATACAAGTTTCGCCAATAGGAGCATCGGCTTTTTTTAGTAGTTGGGGCTTAGAAGTAATCCTCAGTGAATTGCTTTGGATCGGCATCCCTTGTACCGTAATTTGGCTAGTGACAAAATTTATCCCAAGAAAAACCACAACCGATGACCATTAAAGAAGCGCAACAATCAGTAGATCAATGGGTCAATACTATTGGCGTACGATATTTTAGTGAACTTACCAATATGACTTTACTCACTGAAGAGGTAGGGGAGTTGGCACGGATCATGGCCCGAAAATTTGGCGAACAGTCATATAAGGAAAATGAAGAAGACTACGACTTGGGTGATGAAATGGCAGACATTCTCTGGATTCTGATTTGTTTGGCTAATCAAACTGGTGTAGATCTTACGCAAGCATTGGAAAAGAACATAGCTAAAAAAACAAGTAGGGATCAGGATCGTCACAAAAACAATCCAAAGCTCAAATAACTACTTTAAGGCCACTAGATGGTCATCCTGCAATATTGGAACCACATCGTATTGATCCATTTGCAGGCAATATTTTACATCTTCTCTGTGTTTTAGACTGTTCAATCTTTTGGCGTGCGAGGCTTGATCCAACTGCCCGGACAAATCGACCATCATTTCTTGATACAACAGCTTTACTGCAAGCGATGAATCACCTTCCACTACAAAATCGGGTAACAAGCGAGCAACAAGCGCTCCGGCAAAAAGGGAATCTTCCAAATTGAACTTTCCCTTCCATCCGGCACAAAGCACTAACACATCGCGATCTTGAGATTTGAGATAAGCAGCTATCGCACCTAAATTGAGAAATGCCCCGGCCACAATCTGCCAGGCGTCTTTGGCTTTCTCCAGAGCATACGTTCCATTGGTGGTGGTAAGTGCTATTTTAGCTCCCTTAAGCTGTTCAACCATAAACTCAAATGGGGAATTCCCTAAATCGAAATCGGCTACCTTTTCACCTCCTCGCTCTCCGGCGATTATATAACCCTCCTGTTTGAGAGATCGACAGCCATCGAGATCTGCCACCGGCTTGATGCGGTTGATACCATGGGCCAAAGCTGCAGCTATCGTGCTAGTGGCTCTAAAGACATCCACAATTACTACAATTTTTTCACCTATCGGATAGAGAGAGAGCATCTCCGGCGAAAGGCAAACTTCAACTGATCTGTTTTTCATATTAAACCAGTGGCATTTTTTTGATGGCTGCTTTTAGATCCCGTTTGCGTACGGCGATTGTAATCTCAGTACCAGGTTTAGCATAGGATATTTCCACGTAACCCATGCCGATACCCTTTTCGAGCATAGGGGATTGAGTACCGGAAGTAACCCGCCCGATCACCTGGCCTTGTTCATTCTTTATTTCATAGTCTTTCCGTGGAATGCCTCGCTCCAACATCTCGAAACCAACTAATTTTTTCTGTACACCGACTTCTTTTTGTTTCGCTAAGGAATCAGAGTTTATAAAATCTTTGGAAAACTTGGTGATCCAGCCGAGACCTGCTTCCAGGGGCGAAGTAGTGTCGTCTATGTCATTGCCATAGAGGCAAAACCCTTTTTCCAATCTCAACGTATCTCTTGCTCCTAGTCCGATTGGCTTTATGCCAAAGTCAGCCCCGGCTTCAAATATTTTCTCCCAAATGGCAACCGCATCTTCGTTTCTGATATACAGCTCAAAGCCACCAGATCCGGTGTAGCCGGTGGCGGATACAATTACATTTTCTGCACCGGCAAACTTGCCTATCTCAAACGTGTAATACCTCATTTGAGATAGGTCGATCTCAGTTAGGCCTTGAATGGCTTCGG
>JBPCUG010000784.1:0-2560 GCA_051011275.1 Cyclobacteriaceae bacterium
AAGAGCTACCAGTCGTTCCTTAAAAGCTGTGGTACGGATAAACCATGAATCCAAAGGGTAGTAAAGAACCGGTTTATCGGTACGCCAACAATGAGGGTAGGAGTGCTCATACTTCTCTACCTTGAAAGCCTTGTTATCCTCCTTTAATTTGATCGCGATTAAAACATCAGTGGATTTGTAATCAGGGTCGGTCTCATCTTTGCCTTCATAGTTCTTCACAAACATACCGGCAAAATCAGTTATTTCCTTCACGAACCGGCCCTTTTTGTCCACAATGGGTACATCTTTACCTGCTTCATCTTTGACCAAAACGCCAGGGATACCAAACTGTTCGCAGGTCCGGTAGTCATCAGCACCAAAAGTTTTGGAGATGTGTACAATACCAGATCCATCTTCAGTGGTAACAAAATCTCCAGGTACAACGGTAAAGGCAGGCTTTGGTAATGGAACATAAGGCATCAATTGCTCATAACTGCATTCCACCAAAGCTTTTCCCTTAAACTCAGCGACTATCTTGTAAGGGATGTGCTTATCTCCTGGCTGATAATCCTCTAATTTGAGATCCCGATCCTTACTGTTGAAATAAGCAGCCATTCGGTCTTTGGCAAGTACTACTTGAGTAGGTTGAAATGTATATTGATTGAACGTTTGCACCAGCAAGTAATCAATTCTCTCTCCTATGGCTAATGCACTATTGGCTGGTAGCGTCCAGGGAGTGGTTGTCCAAGCCAAGAAGTAAACTGGGATCTCAGGATGATTCTCAAATAAAAACTGGGAGCGCTCATCCTTAATAGTCTTGAACTGAGCTACAATCGAAGTATCCTTCACCATCCTATAGCAGCCCGGCTGATTAAGCTCATGTGAACTTAGCCCTGTTCCGGCCGCCGGTGAATAAGGTTGGATCGTATATCCTTTATAGAGTAAGTCCCGATCATAGAATTGTTTCAGTAACCACCAGACGCTTTCTATATATTCCTTTTTGAAAGTGATATAGGGATCATCAAGATCTACCCAGTATCCCATCTTGACAGTTAGATCGTCCCACTCGCTTTTGAACTTCATTACCGCTTCCCGGCATTTGGCATTGTACTCTGCTACGGTGATCTTCTTACCAATGTCATCCTTGGTAATGCCCAATTCCTTTTCCACCTGTAATTCTACTGGTAGGCCATGGGTGTCCCAGCCACCTTTTCGCTTTACCTGAAAGCCTTGTAAAGTTTTGTAACGGCAAAAAATATCCTTCACCGTTCGGGCCATTACATGATGTATTCCCGGAGTACCATTGGCAGAAGGAGGGCCTTCGTAGAAAGTAAAAGAGGGTTTACCTTCGCGAGATGATATAGACTGCTCAAAGATCTTTTCCTCCCTCCAGAATGAAAGGACTTCGGCTGCAATCTTTGCGTAGTCGATGCTTTTGTATTCCTGATACTTCACCGGGGGATTAGTTCTTTACTTCTTTGTGATCCTCTTTTTCTAAAACGCCATTTTCATTTTGAAGTTCGATCAAATCCAGATCGATCTCTTCGTCCTCGTCTTCCTGATAAAACTCATCATATTGTTCGATCAATGGATGGAAACCTTTTTTCCTTTTTCCGCTATCGAAAGTAAGCAATAATGCGGGTAGTATTATCAAATTAGTGAACATGGCGATCAACAAAGTAGCAGAAGCCAGAATTCCTAAGGCTACCGTCCCGCCAAATTCTGAACCGGCAAAAATAACAAATCCGGCGAATAAAACGATAGATGTATAAACCATACTGGCCCCGGTCTCCCGTATACTTTTGCTGATGGCGATAGGAACATAAAAATTATTGGCAAAAAGTTCTTGTCGGTATTTAGCCAAAAAGTGGATAGAGTCATCAACCGAAATGCCAAAAGCAATACTAAAGATCAAAGCAGTGCTTGGTTTTAGAGGTATATCGAAGAAACCCATGATGCCGCCGGTTATTAAGAGCGGGATCATATTGGGGACCACCGAGATCAGGATCATACGGAAATTGGCAAACAACAAAGCCATGATGCAGGCAATGATCACAAAAGCTAAAATGAGACTAGTGAGTAGGTTTTCAATCAAAAACCGGTTCCCCTTTATAAACAATAAAGTAGTCCCGGTAATGTGCGCTTCCACATCGGTATCAGCAAATAGCTCATCAATTTTAGGTTGGATGGTTTCATTTACCAGCACCTCCATTTGATCCGAACCAATGTCAGCCACTTTCAATGAAACTCTCATTTGCTGGCCGATAGAGTCGACCATCCCCGGTAAGGTGGCCAAGTCATCAGACTGGTTTCTCAGGTAGCGATATATAAAGCTCCTGTCTCGGTTGCTGGGCAAGTCATAGTACTTAGGTTTATTATTGTAAAATGCCTGCCTGGCACCCTTTAGCAGACTGACTGCAGATACCGGGCGAGATATTTGCGGGTGTTCAGCAACAAAGTCTTCGAAAGCGGCTATTTTCTTTAAGGTTTTTAGTTGAGTGGTTCCTTTTTTCTTCCCGGTATCAAATACTACCTCCAAGGGCATGATCCCTTTAAAGTTTCCTTCGAAGAACTTTAGATC
>JBPCUG010000785.1:0-4633 GCA_051011275.1 Cyclobacteriaceae bacterium
TTAGTAGAAATAGTAAAGCCATTATTTGTTGGAAGCTCCAATAAATTGGGCGAAAACGTTACCGATTCTTATGTAATCAACGGTGACCAAGTGCGCTACCTCGATCTGCAAGAAAATGAGCAAACCACTTCTAGAGCTGCACTGCAATCTGAGTTTGAGCAGTACAACCTAGAGCAGCGACGTTTTTTGTTAGGAACTGATCAGTCGGGAAGGGATTTGCTTAGCCGCTTACTATTTGGTACCCGAATCTCCTTTTCAATTGGATTCGTATCTGTATTGATCTCTATGATTCTCGGTATTACCATGGGTGCCCTAGCTGGCTTTTTCCGTGGTAAGGTGGATGCTTTTATACTTTGGTTTATGTCAGTGATATGGTCTATACCGGGTATTATGTTAGTGATTGCGATTAGCCTGGCCCTAAACAGCCGGGGTGTTTGGGTTGCTTTTGTAGCGGTTGGTCTTACTATGTGGGTGGATGTAGCCCGGGTGGTTAGGGGGCAGTTCATGAGCATTAAGGAGAAGTCATATGTTGAAGCAGCCCGTGCTTTTGGTATCCGCAATTCTCGGATCATTTATGCCCATATATTGCCCAATATCCTAGGACCTTTGATCGTTATTGCTTCTGCTAATTTTGCCTCCGCTATACTCTTGGAGGCTGGTTTGAGCTTTCTAGGGTTGAGTGTACAACCACCAACGCCCTCTTGGGGTATCATGATCTTCGAAGGGTTCAAAACCATCGGTACTCCGGGAAGCTGGCATTTGGTTGTATTCCCCGGGCTGGCTATTTGTGTGATGGTACTTAGCTTTAACCTGCTAGGAAATGGCTTACGCGATGCATTCGATCCTAAAACCATGTTACGCTGATGGCACCGGATACGCTTAAGACCAAATATGATCTGAAGGAGCTGGAGCTCAACGCATTGTTGGAGATCACCCAAGCCATCAATAATAACCTACCCCAGGAGTCGCTCTATAAGATCTATGACTTTACATTAAGGGCCAATTTGAAGATCAAGCAATTGGCTTTGTATGTTAAAGATGAAGATTGGGTGTGCAAAGTGAATTACGGAACCAGTATTGATTTCACTAACATTACGCTGGATGACAGCTTCCTTGATTTCAAAAAGATCAAGAAGATCAGAGGTAAGGAGCGTTACATGGGCTTCAATGAGTTTGATATGGTGATCCCGGTCAGCCACAAAGACCAGGTGTTGGCTTTCGTTTTTGTAGGAGGACTATTGGACGACGAGGAATCAGAAGTTGCCGACACGAATTTCTTGCAGGTGCTTAGCAATATCATATTAGTGGCCATCGAGAATAAAAAGCTGGCCAGGCAGCAGCTGCAACAAGAAGCGCTAAGCAAGGAGTTAGAAATCGCACGCGGTGTACAGGAGTTGTTATTCCCGGAGTCCTTACCCTATGACTCGGACTTACAGATCATTGCCAATTACCTACCGCATCAAGATGTAAGCGGTGACTACTACGATTATATTAAGATAAATGATGATCAGTTTCTTCTGGGAATTGCCGATGTTTCCGGGAAAGGCATACCAGCAGCCATTTTAATGTCTAATTTCCAAGCTACCCTAAGGACTATGGCCCGGCACACGGTGGATCTTAAGGAGATAATCACAGAGCTTAATTACCAAACCATACACAATGCCCGTGGGGAACATTTTATCACATTTTTTGTGGCTATTGTAGATTTGAAAAATAAATCGGTATACTATGCTAATGCAGGTCACAATCCACCATTGTTTAAAGCTGATAACCAGCCGCTGCAAATGTTGGAACTAGGTACAACCATCCTGGGAATTTTTGATCCTTTGCCTTTCCTTAGAGTAGGAAAGCTGGAATATGAGAAGGAACTCCTTTTCTTTTCCTATACTGATGGACTTACAGAAACATTCAACGAAACCGGGGAACCTTTTGAGATAGAGCCCTTAATTGAAATGGTGGAAAGCTATCGGGATCCTGAGTTGATACCATTGCATGAAAACATATTGATTGCTGTGGACCAACACAAAGGCATCAATACCTACCACGATGATATTACCATGCTTTCCTGTCGCGTAAAAACCTAATCGTAACATGTACTGGCATCGCACTCCACGTTGGCTTACCTGGCTTTATCCAGAGTTGATATGGCACAAAAACCGGGAGGAAAAAAAGTTGTACATAACCTTTGACGATGGACCAGTGCCAGAAGTGACACCTTGGGTACTGGACACATTAGATAATTATAACGCAAAAGCCACTTTCTTTTGTGTGGGGGAGAACATACAGAAGAACCCAGCGCTTTTTAAGGAATTATCCAATCGCGGTCATATGGTAGGCAACCATACACACACTCATATTAACGGATGGAAAACAAATGCAACTGATTACCTTGAAAACGTAGATCAGTGTCAAAGCCAAATGCAAACCTGCATCGAGTCTAAAGGAACCAAACCTTTGATGAGGCCTCCATATGGACGTATCAAGCAGGCTCAGATCAGACAATTGACACCTAAATTTCAAATTATTATGTGGGATGTGCTTTCCGGGGATTTTGATCAGAGTAAAAAGCCAGAGGCGTGTTTGAATGCCTCTATTAATGCCACCCAAAGCGGTAGTATCGTTATTTTTCATGATAGTTTAAAGGCTCAACAAAATCTTGCTTATATACTGCCTCGCTTTCTGAATCACTTTGCCACTCAAGGATTTGCCTTCCCTGTTTTATGATAGTGTCTTTGATCCTATTAGCAGGGTTTCTTATCCTGGTGCTCTTGAGCGATCTGGTCTTGCTGCTCCAATGGGCTAGACTTTCGGAACCAGCCACCGTTGATACAAAAGACTTGCCAATGGTGAGCATCTTACTTGCCGTACGCAATGAGGAGGCTAACTTACCTCGGTGTTTACAACAATTGATCAACCTGAAATATCCAAAGGAAAAGCTGGAGATCCTGGTGGGCGACGATGATTCTTCTGACCTAACGCTATCCTTAGCACAGCAGTGGGCTAAGGACAATGATCAGATCAAAGTATTTTCTATTATAGAAACATTGCCCAAGGTAAAAGCCAAAGCAAACGTGATCGCCCAACTGGCTCGGAAAAGTAAAGGAGAATATCTTTTTATTACCGATGCCGATGTAGCAGTAAATCCTAAGTGGATCACTTCTTTGCTTAGCTACCAAGCGCCGTCAATCGGAGCGGTGGGGGGGACGACTTTAATTGAGGGTTCGAACCTTTGGGCCGCATGGCAGAACCTCGATTGGTTACTGGCCCAGGGCATGCTACAAGTAGCTAACCGAATGGGATTTGGGATCGCCATATCCGGAACCAATATGATGGTAACGCGAAAAGCGTATCAATCCATAGGTGGGTTTGAAGAGATCCCTCATGCCGTGACTGAAGATTTTGGTATTCTAACCGCAGTTAAATTCAAAGGTTTCAAAATAAGGAATGTGCTCCAATCCATGGCCGTAGTAAAGGCACTTCCTTCACCTTCCGTTTGGATGCTAGTCAGTCAGCGGAAGCGATGGATGTTGGGAGCGACCAAATTGTCCTGGCCAGTTTTAGCGTTGCTCTATTTACGCGGGCTGTTTTGGCCTTTCATTCTTACTTTATGGTTCTTTTTTCCATGGTGGGCGGTTATATTTGGGCTACTTAAGTTTTGTTTGGCACCTACATTCCTTTATCAGATCATCAGGAAAGCTGGACAACCTGTAAACTGGTTGGCTTGGTTAAGCTTCGAAGGTTATTCAGCAGTGCTAAGTTTGGCCACCATGATCGTTCATTGGCTACCCTATAAAGTAACCTGGAAGGAAAGAAAATATTGATATGCATTTGGTCGATACACATGCTCACATATACCTCGATGCATTTAAGGATGATCGGGATGACCAAATAGAACAAGGCAAGGAGGCTGGGGTTACATCAATTTATATGCCTAATATTGATCATACTTCTATTGATGATATGCTGGAGTTGGAAGAGCAGCAGCCTGATTATTGCCATGCGATGATGGGTTTGCACCCGTGCTCGGTCAAAAAAGATTTTGAAAAGGAGCTCTATTTGGTAGAGGATTGGCTGAGCAAGCGGCCGTTTATTGCTATAGGCGAAATTGGCACCGATCTCTATTGGGATGATACTTTTTATGCCTATCAACGGGAAGCTTTTATGCAGCAGGTTACTTGGGCACAGCAATATCAGGTGCCTGTGGTAATCCACTGTCGGGAGTCTATTGCCGAAACGATTAAGATACTTGAAGATCGTGATCAAGAGGTGAGCGGTGTCTTTCACTGTTTTACCGGAGACCTCAAACAAGCTGAGCAGATAATAGCCTTAGGTTGTAAACTGGGGATTGGAGGCGTAGCCACCTTTAAAAACGGAGGGATGGATCAGGTGATCCCCAAGATCGAACTAGAGCATTTACTGCTAGAAACAGATAGCCCCTATTTGGCCCCGGTACCATTTCGAGGAAAGCGCAATTCTCCTGTGCACTTACCGTTGATTGCTGCCCGCGTGGCAGAACTTAAAGACGTTACAATTGAAGAAGTTGCCGCCACCACCACCCGAAATGCACTTGACCTGTTCAAGATGGATCATTTCACTGAACCGTCAAGCGATATGTAATGGCAAATTATAAGAA
>JBPCUG010000786.1:0-3794 GCA_051011275.1 Cyclobacteriaceae bacterium
TTTTTGCCCTTTCCAAAAGGACCCCAATGGAATTTGGATTAGAGGCTATCTCGGATCATAGTCCAAGAGATGCTTGAGCAGATCATGATTGGTAACGATCCCTACTAGCTCCCCATGATCCACTATAGGAATAGCATGAAAAACATCTTTTGAAAATATTTCGGAGACTTCTTCTAGTGGTGTATCGGGTGGCACAGTGAAAGGATTGCGAGTCATGGCCTGCTCTGCAGTTATGCGAGAAAGGATACTCTGTTGATTAAATTGCGAATCTTCATAAGCTAGTTTGGTTCCCAATAATATCTTTTCAAAATCTGTATGGCTTATTATGCCCACCAGTTTAGCACCGTCCATGACAGGCAGGTGTCTAAAAATATGATGTTCAAATATCTCTTTTACTGCCGATAATGTTTGGTTGATCGAAACAGTTTTAAGCTGTGAGGTCATGACATCTGAAACCATTAAGTTTGATTGCATAGTTTTAGGATTTAGGTTGATTATTTTGTCATCTTGAGCTTTCTAGTATTTTGATATAATTGGCCCGATTAAAAGCAGTTGGGTCGGCAACTTTCAACTGACTCATAAGCCCTTTAAATGCTACAATGGAGTTAAAATTGAAGGATTCCATCCATTCTTCAAGGCCTTTATTCATGGTAGTAACATGATTAATCCCATGTTTATACAGGGCGGAGGCTGTCATGACCACGTCTGCTCCAGCCAATAGATACTTAATGACCTCTTTTGCTCCTTGTACTCCGGTAGTGGCAGCAAGTGAGGGCTTGATACGACCAAATAACGTGGCAATCCAAAGTAAAGGTAGACGGATTTCAGTCGCAGAGCTGTACTTTAAACTTGACACTACTTTCAAACTTTCAATATCGAAATCCGGCTGATAGAACCGATTGAACAACACCAAACCATCTGCACCTGCCTCTTCAAATCGTTTGCATATGTTGCCCATAGCGCTAAAGTAGGGGCTAAGTTTAAGGGCTACGGGGATGGTGACTTTAGTCTTCACCGCTTGTAGGACCTCCAAATACTTTTTTTCTATCCCCACCCCCGATAGTTCCAGATCTGCGGGTATGTAGAAAATGTTAAGTTCGATACCGTTTGCCCCTGCCTGCTCCATTTGAAGGGCATATTCGATCCAACCCTCATCAGTAGTACCATTTAAACTGCCAATGATTGGAATATTTACTCTTTCGGAGGCTTCCCGAATGATATCAAGGTATCTTTCCGATCCTACACGGTAGTAAGAGACTTCAGGAAAATAACTTAGCGCTTCTGCAAAGTTGTCATTGGTGGTTTCCTGTACGTTGTCAAAAGCAGCTTGCTCTTTTTTTATTTGCTCTTCAAATAGGGAGAAGAGTACAACGGCTCCGGCTCCAGCATCCTCCATTCGAACGATGTTGTCCGGGTCTTCCGATAGGGTACAGGCTGAAACCACTACTGGTGAGTTTAGGCTTAACCCCATATACTTGGTTGTTAGATCGATCATTTTATTATCCTACTGGTTGAAATTCTTTAGCTTCCCAACTTGCCATATTTTCATAAGTCTTCCATCGAAGATCCACCAATTCCTGAGCCAGTTTCAATAGTCTTTCTGCCTCTTTAGGATTGGTACGGGTCAGGATACTGTAACGCAGTTCGTTATATGCGTAATCTTTTAGCTTTATTTTTGGTCGGGGTGAGTCCAGCACAAAAGGGTTATGATTTTCCTTGCGTAGCGCAGGGTTGTATCGAATCAAGGGCCAGTACCCCGACGCCGTGGCCAGCTGTTGTTGATCCAATCCTTTTTGCATGTTAATTCCATGGGCAATACAATGACTGTAAGCCAATATCAGGGAGGGGCCATTATAGGCCTCTGCTTCTCTCATGGCCAGCATGGTCTGGTGAGGATTAGCTCCCATAGCGATTTGAGCTACATAAACATTACCATAAGAAATGGCTTGAAGAGCCAAGTCTTTTTTGCCTACCCGCTTACCTCCAGCAGCAAACTTCGCTGTGGCCGCAGTGGGAGTGGCTTTTGACATTTGCCCCCCAGTATTGGAATAAACCTCTGTATCCAATACCAGCACATTGATATCTTTTCCGCTAGCCAAAGCATGATCCAATCCGGAGGACCCAATATCATAGGCCCAGCCGTCGCCTCCTACCAGCCAAATACTGCGCCTGACCAAATGGTCGGCCACTGATAACAACTCTGGGGCCCTGGGATTTACTGATTGCAATAATTTGGCTTTTAATTCCGCAACTCTAATGCGCTGTTCCTGTATTTCCGATTCATATAATTGTTGTGTACCTAATAAGTTAGCCACCAAAGTTTTGTCAAGTTCCGGCTCTAATTGAGAGAGCAGATCTCTTGCCATGCTGAAATGCTTGTCGGCTGTAACCCGCATGCCTAAACCAAACTCTGCGTTGTCTTCAAACAATGAATTAGACCAGGCAGGTCCCTTTCCCTCCCGATTTACAGTCCATGGGGTAGTGGGCAAATTGCCGCCATAAATAGAAGAACAACCTGTGGCATTGGCCACGATCAAACGATCCCCAAATAACTGCGACAACAGCTTAACGTAAGGAGTCTCCCCGCAACCGGCGCAAGCTCCTGAAAATTCAAAAAGCGGTTCGAGAAACTGAGCCCCTCGTACCGATGAGAAATCCAAGTTGGACCGATCATTGATGGGCAGGGTCTCGAAGAATTTGACGTTGATCTTTTCTTGTTCCAAAATGGGATTCTTTGACGCCATGTTAATGGCTTTTGTATTCCGATCTTGCAAATCAATTGCAGGGCAGGCCTCAACGCATAAATTGCAGCCAGTACAATCCTCTGCATAAACTTGCAACGTATACCGTGTTTCCGGAAACCCGCGAGCTGAGATCGGGGCTGATGGAAAAGAATCTGGTGCTTCTTCCAATTGATCTTTGTGATAGAATTTAGCTCGAATGACACTGTGGGGACAGACAAAACTACAATTTCCACATTGTATACAGAGGTCTGGCTCCCAAACCGGGATCTCATCGGATATATTGCGTTTTTCCCATTGAGTGGTTCCACTGGGATAGGTTCCGTCAACCGGTAATTTACTTACAGGTATCATATCCCCCTCACCTTTCATCATTCTAGCAGTAATTTCTCTTACGAATGTTGGGGCAGTCTCAGGAACTGGAGCCTGTAGTTCTTTCTTACTGCTTACTTCGCTAGGTATATCTACCTGCTGTAAGTGCGCCAAAGTTTCATCCACAGCTTTAAAATTCTGATCAACCACTGCTTGACCTTTGCTTATGTATGTCTTTTCTATAGCCTTTTTTATGTTGGCGATGGCCTCTGTTTTTGGCAATACCTCGGCCAAAGCGAAGAAGCAGGTTTGCATGATAGTATTGATCCGGCTACCCAGACCACATGACGTTGCTACGCTCGAGGCATCTATCACATAGCAGTTTAATTTCTTTTTAATGATCTGATCCTGTACTGGTCGGGGAAAATGCTGCCAAACCTGATCGGAACTGTAAGGGCTATTTAGAAGAAATGTGGCCCCGGATCGGGCTGCGTTTAGCATCTCAACACGGTTTATAAAATTGAATCTATGGCAAGCCACAAAATCAGCCCGCCGAATAAGATAAGGAGCTTTGATAGGTGTTTTCCCAAACCTTAGATGAGAGACTGTTTGGGCTCCTGACTTCTTAGAATCATAAACAAAATAGCCCTGTGCATGAAGCTCGGTATTTTCCCCTATGATCTTAATACTGTTTTTGTTGGCTCCCACAGTTCCATCTGCTCCTAAACCAAAAAAGAGAGC
>JBPCUG010000787.1:0-2515 GCA_051011275.1 Cyclobacteriaceae bacterium
TATGTGCTTTATTCTATTTAGGGATTACTTGCACATACGGCCAATCCATAGCCATCCAAAGCTTCGAAAGCTCTGGAGACACTTGGGGTACGCCTACTTTTTCAACAGCACCTTGCACCAATGGTAACGATATTTGGGATTATGTAACCAGTCTGCCGGGTATCACACCAAGCGATGGAGGTCAGTTTTGGGGTATCAGAGACCTTAACGGCAACTGTGGTGGTAGTGGCTTTGAAACCATTACACTACCAAATGTGAATGTTTCTTCATTTTCAAACGTTACTTTTTCTTTTGATTACAACGCCATAAGTTTTGAAAACAACGACGATTTAAAATATGAACTGTTCTATGACGACATCAGTCAGGGCGAAGTCGTAGTTGTCGATGGTGTTGGAGGCAATTCCGACAACACGAATGGGTGGCTAACCGAAACCATAGCTATTCCTGGTACGGTAACCAATGTGAGCTTGATACTTTCGGCAAGAAACAACGGCAATAACGACCGCGGTGGTTTTGATAATGTTAAACTCGAAGTAGGTTCAGCACCGTTGGCAAACGACAATTGTACAACAGCAACAATGCTTACCGTGGGTACAGATAATACTCAAAATGTAATAACCGGAACCAATGTTGGGGCCTCCAGTTCAGGAGAATTGCCAAACCCATCTTGTGCGAATTACCAGGGCAACGATGTCTGGTATACCGCCCAAGTACCTGCCAACGGTATTCTCACTGTTGAAACCCAAGACGCCGGTTCTAATATAGATACAGCTATTGAGCTCTACACAGGAAACTGTGGCAACCTGACCCAGGTAGCTTGCCACGATGATGTGGACTGGCCAAGCAATCCGTATTCAATAATACAAGTTAGTGGTTTAGCCAATACAACTGTTTATATAAGGGTATGGGCTTATAACAACAGTACTTCAGGTGATTTTAATATTGTCGCTTACTCAACACCTCCTCCAGCAAACAATGATTGTATTGACGCTCAGGGTTTGGTAGTAGGAACAGACAGCACCCAAAATATCGTTACGGGCACCAATGTAGGGGCCACGGATTCAGGAATAGCCTTACCCAATAATTGCGATGGGTACCTAGGAGGCGATGTTTGGTATACGGCCATGGTTCCCGCTTCTGGAATTTTAAATATAGAGACCACTAACGCAGGAGGGATTACAGATACCGGCGTAGCCGTTTATACGGGAGCAAATTGCGGTAGTTTAACACAAATTGACTGTGATGCCGATAGCGGGCCGGGTTTTTTTAGTGTAATTAATTTAACTGGTCTTCCCAATACCTTGGTGTATATACGGGTTTGGGAATATCAAAATAACAATTTTGGCGATTTCAATATTGTTGCTTATTCACCCGAATGCCCACTCTCAACAAGATGGAACGGCTCAAGCTGGAACAATGGCCTGCCTAATGCTTTTACCTCGGCTGTAATTAATAATGATTACGATACGGCAACCGATGGCAGTTTTGAATCGTGTGATTGTCAAATCAATTCAAATGATGTGGTAAATATTAGAGCCAACGATTACATAACCGTTCACAACGACCTGACCGTTAATGGTACCTTAGAAGTTCGTCATGAGGGCTCATTGGTCATGACCAACGATGATGGTGCCGTAAATGTCGCGGGAACCTTAAACGTACATAAAACCACGACTCCCTTTGATCAATACGATTATACATACTGGTCATCGGCAACAGCGAATGAAACCATTGGAAGCGCTTTGGCAACTTCGGTAGCCAACAGGATTTACAGTTTTGATACTTCCGTGTTTGACAGCAGCAATAATAGTGGATGGACAGCCGAAGGAAGCTCGGCCACTATGCAGGCGGGTAAGGGTTATATTGCCATGGGGCCAACTTCAGGAACCTTCCCTCAAACCCAGACAGTGGTTTTTGACGGGCCGGCAAACAATGGAATTATTCAAACTCCCATTGAATTAAGTGCGGTTAGTTCAGACGATTTCGACGATTGGAATTTGATAGGCAATCCGTATCCTTCGGCAATTGATGCCGACCTGCTGCTCAGTGATGGCCTGAATACGCCTGTTGTAGGGGGTACCATTTATTTATGGACTCACAATACTCAACGAAATACCAACGACGGAGAACAAGATTATAACACCAACGATTACGCTACCTATACTTTTGGTACCGGAGGTGTAGCCGCTAGTTCTGGTGGGGAAAGACCTTCGGGAATTATTGCTTCAGGACAAGGATTTTTTATTGAAGGGACATCGGCAGGTGTTATTACATTCTCGAACGACATGAGAGTCAATTCAGGAAATGATCAATTTTTCGGAACCGAAGAAACAACATCAGATCCTTCGGTCAAATCAAAGGCAGAGGAGACAGGAGATAGAATCTGGCTCGATCTCTACACCGACACCGGGGCCTTTAACCAACTATTAATTGGTTTTAGGGAAGGCGCAAGTAATGGTATTGACAGATTCGACGGCTTAAAATTTGGAGGAGGTTGGGTTTCATTTTATTCAAT
>JBPCUG010000788.1:0-5493 GCA_051011275.1 Cyclobacteriaceae bacterium
ATTCAATAATGCCGGCATCAATACCGATGATGTACTATTGGAGGACTTGGACTTTACACAATGGAAAGCTGTTATTGACACGAACCTGACCGGTGCTTTCCTTTGCACTCAGGAGGCTTTCAAACTAATGAAGGGCCAGCAGCCTATGGGCGGCCGCATTATCAATAACGGTTCTATATCAGCCAGTATGCCGCGCCCTAACTCTGCCGCTTATACTGCTACAAAACACGCTATCACGGGTCTTACTAAATCCACTGCACTAGATGGCCGCAAATACAATATTGCCTGTGGCCAAATTGATATTGGAAATGCCTCGACTGATATGACCGGACGGATGAAAGAAGGAGTACCGCAAGCTGATGGATCGCTTGCTGTAGAACCGACAATGAATGTGGGTCACGTCTCAGATGCAGTAGTGTACATGGCAAGTCTACCGCTAGAAGCGAATGTATTGTCCCTTACCGTTATGGCCACCAAAATGCCTTTCGTAGGAAGGGGGTGATTTTTTAATGTGCTAATGCGGTAATGTGCTAATGTGTTAATTGTTTACCTTTAAGCAATAAAGTCAAACGATGGCAAACAAGAATAAGAAAAACCGATCCGGCATAGTATACTCCACCAATCCGGACTATCAGTATCAACATAACGAGGAAGCGACCCCTAAAAATGTGCAAGCACAAAACCAAGATCTCCGAGTCTGGCTTGATAAAAAGGCGAGGCGAGGCAAACAGGTGACCCTGGTAAAGGGCTTTGCCGGTACCAAACAAAAGCTCAAAGAGCTGGAGAAATTCCTAAAATCGAAGTGCGGTGTCGGGGGATCAATTAAGGACGGCGAAATCATCATACAAGGCAACCACCAGGATAAGATCGTAACCCTATTAATATCCCAGGGTTATCAAGCCAAAAAAGCCGGTGGTTAAATGAAACTGGCAAAGGTTGTATTTCTTCTTCTACTGCTTTTATCTTTGGGTGCGTGGTATAGTGTAACCTCACCTCTCTTTATTGATACCGAATTGGAGATGCAGGTCCCGGTGAAGAGAGAACGGTTGCAGCAAGATGTCGCTTTTTTCACCAGCATTACACCTGCACGCAACGCTAATAACCCAGCTTCTTTGAATAAAGCGGCCACTTATATTTATGAGATCTTCAGTTCCAGCGGATTGGAGACCAGCTATCAGACCTATCAAGTAAATAACCAGAGCTATAGCAATGTATTAGCTTCAATAGGGCCTGCCTCTGCACCAAAGATTATCATCGGTGCCCATTATGATGTTTGTGGAGACCAGGCCGGCGCCGATGATAACGCTAGTGGCGTAGCTGGACTATTGGAGGTAGCCAGATTAATTGGCGAACTCAAGCCAGCCCTCGATTTTTCTGTGGAGCTAGTTGCTTATAGTTTAGAAGAGCCGCCTTACTTCCGGACTGAACATATGGGCAGCGCGGTGCATGCAAGATCAATAAAGGACAATAACCACTTAGTAGAAGTCATGATCTGCTTGGAAATGATCGGATTTTATTCCGAAGAACCAAAATCTCAGTCCTACCCGATAGGCCTGATGAAGCTCTTTTATCCGGATAAGGCCAACTTTGTAGCAGTAGTAGGCAAAAGCGGCACCAGCAAACCAATAAAAAAAACCAAAAAGCTCATGCGGCAATCCTGCGATATTGAGGTGCGTTCTATTGCTGCACCTCCGAATCTAGTGGGCATTGATTTCTCTGACCACCTCAATTATTGGGCCTATGACTACCCAGCGGTGATGATCAATAATACCGCCTTTTATCGCAGCCCACACTATCACCAACAAACCGATACCATGGAAACCTTGGATTTTGACAAGATGGCAGAGGTCGTAAAGGGAATTTATGGAACCATAACCAATTGGTAAACTTTTTCAAGAAAATTCGAATAAACAAATCGGTAATACTATTTTTGCCCTATGGCGGAACAAATATTGATCATTGATTTCGGCTCTCAGTACACCCAATTGATTGCCAGAAGAGTGCGAGAACTCAATGTCTACTGCGAAATTCATCCCTATAACCACTTTCCGCTTATTACCGAAGATATAAAAGGAGTAATACTATCTGGGGGTCCTAGTTCGGTCAAGGATCAAAATGCCCCGCAGATCGACCTGAATGTCTTCCGCGGGAAGGTTCCAGTACTGGGAGTATGCTATGGAGCACAGTATATTGCAGAGCAAAACGGTGGTCAGGTCTTAGCCTCCGAAATACGGGAATATGGCCGTTCCAAACTTACCAAAGTCGACACTCATAATGAGTTGATGAAGGAAATGTCTCTTGATTCACAAGTGTGGATGTCACATGGAGACACGATAACCGAATTGTCGGAGAGCTATCAGGTGATCGCCAGTACGCCTACTGTTGAAGTGGCTGCTTTCAAAGTAGCTGAAGAAGATACTTATGGGATCCAGTTTCATCCTGAAGTGACGCATTCAACAGAGGGCAAGACCATTCTGCGAAACTTTGTGGTACACATATGTAAATGCAGTCAGGATTGGACTCCGGACATATTTGCAGAAACCACTATTAAGCAACTTAAGCAGAAGCTAGGACAAGACAGAGTAGTCCTTGGCTTATCTGGAGGAGTTGATTCATCGGTGGCAGCAGTGTTGATTCATAAGGCTATTGGTGAGCAGCTGTACTGCATCTTTGTGGACAATGGTTTACTACGCAAGAATGAATTTGATAAGGTACTTGACTCCTATCGGCACATGGGCCTTAACGTGAAGGGAGTTGACGCAAGGCAGCAGTTTTATGAAGCTTTAGCCGGCATCACTGATCCTGAAGCCAAAAGGAAAGCTATTGGAAAAACCTTTATTGACGTCTTTGATCAGGAAGCCCATCAGATCGAAGGAGTAAAATGGTTGGGGCAAGGAACTATCTATCCGGACGTTATAGAATCTGTATCGGTAAACGGGCCTTCTGCTACTATCAAATCGCACCATAATGTTGGGGGCCTTCCTGACCATATGAATTTAAAGGTGGTTGAGCCCTTAAATACCCTATTCAAAGATGAAGTACGACTAGTAGGTAAAACCTTGGCGATCGATCAAAAGATCTTAGGCCGGCATCCCTTCCCCGGGCCTGGATTGGCTATACGCATCCTGGGGGATATTACGTCGGAAAAGGTACGGATTTTGCAGGATGTTGATGATATCTTCATTGAGGGACTTCATGAGGCGGGACTATACCATCAAGTATGGCAGGCAGGAGCTATGTTATTGCCGGTTCAATCTGTGGGTGTAATGGGTGATGAGCGTACATACGAAAGTGTAGTAAGCCTGAGGGCTGTTTCCAGTGTTGATGGAATGACAGCGGATTGGAGCCATCTGCCTTATCAATTTTTAGGTGAAATGTCCAGCAAGATCATCAACCAGGTAAAAGGAGTAAACCGAGTAGTGTATGACATCAGTTCTAAACCCCCGGCAACTATTGAGTGGGAATAATTTTTTATTGATATGAAAATCAGATTATTTTTTACCGTTATTGGCGCCCTGGCCTTACTTACTTCGGCAACGGCACAAAATGCCAGCTTGCAAGCCAAATACAAAAGCGGCAAACAACTTTACAACCAACAACGATATGAGGAAGCCATCGAGGTACTTCGCCCATTAACAACATACCAAAATAGCTTCGCTGAATATGCCACGTTTTATTATGCTTTAGCTGCCGACCGCTCCGGACAAAAAGAAATTGGTAAGAATCTCCTTTTGCAATTAATTCGCAAATATCCGAATTGGGACAAAGTTGATGACGCCTACTATTGGTTGGGAAAGCTTTATTTTGACAAATCCAATCCTGATGAAGCCCTAGGATACTTAAGTAAGATAAAGAACAAAAAGGTAAAGGTTGATGCAGATGCCTTGGAGAGCCACGGCTTATCGGAAGTACCTGAGTTGGAAACACTTTTGCAGTTGCACGAGAAATACAAGCAAGATGCCGTATTAGGCCATGCTCTGGCCAAAAAGATAGCCCAGCAACCAATTGCCTATCGCGACACTGATTTATTGGCTTCTTTAATAGATCAATACAAGTTGGACCCGGATAATATCGGACAAGTGCAGGTCGGTGAAAGTGAAATGAAACTAAGCTATAATGTGGGTGTGCTATTCCCATTTATGACGCCAAGTATTTCAAACGAGCAAAAAAGAAATACCAACCAATGGGTTTTGGATCTATACCAAGGGATAAGGATGGGGCAAAAACGACTTCAGAAAGATGGGATCAATTTGAACCTATATTCCTATGACACCAAGAGGGATAGCGCCCGTACAAGTCAAATATTAGCTGAAGAAGAGCTCAAATCAATGGACTTGATCATCGGCCCTTTGTACCCGGCTCCCAGCCAGTTGGCTTCAGGTTTTTCGTTAAGTCAACAGATCAATATTGTCAATCCATTATCGGGTAATAGCCAGATTACTGATGGAAATCCATTCTCGTTTTTATATCGCCCATGCTATGAGACTGAAGCTACCAAAGCAGCTGATTTTGCTTCAGAGCACTTCAAAGACAAGAATGCAATAATCCTTTATGGCTCCAGAGCAAAGGATTCAGTAATGGCCTTTGCCTATCAGCAGGCTCTGGAATCTGCGTCTTTTAAAACTGTGATGTTAGATAGAATATCAACCAATGACTCCGAGGAGGTTTCCAAATCCATAACCCAGCAAATCCACGCAGCCCTTAATAGCCCGGGCAATAGCAACTTTAGCCACGTAATGGTCGCTAGCTCGGAGGAATTAATAGTTGCAAACGTGGTAAATACCATTCATAATCTAAATGCAGATATTTCCATAGTAGGTCACGAGGATTGGCTTCAATTCCGCTATCTTGATTACGAGCAATTGGAAAGGCTCGATGTTTATCTGATCGCACCAGCGTTCATGGATTACGAAAGCGATAACCTGAAAGAGTTTCGGGAAAACTACGTTTCCGCTACTAATGGCTTGCCAAACAAATATGCGTACTCAGGTTACGATTTGATGATGTTCTTTGGACGAATGCTTAACCAATACGGTACCCTTTTTCAAAATGGCTTTATTGACAATGAATTTGTGAAGGGAGAACTGTTTCCAGGTTACAACTACGGGGAGGCCAATGACAATCAGCATGTGCCAATCGTTACATTCGATAAAGGAGCACTGAAGCAAACCAACTAGCGATGTCAATGAAGGACATCTCACAAAGCAAAAAGCTATTTCGGAAGGCCAATGAAGTAATACCCGGAGGGGTTAATTCTCCTGTCAGGGCGTTTAAAGCCGTAGGTGGGGATCCCATCTTTATCAAATCAGCTTCCGGTCCGTTTGTAGTTGATCAAGACGGTAACCGCTACATTGAATTGATCAACTCTTGGGGACCTATGATCTTAGGTCATGCATCCGAGGTTGTTGAAGAGGCGGTAAAAAAAGTAATTGGTGAATCGCTCTCTTTTGGAGCTCCTACGGAAAAGGAAGTGGCTATGGCTGAATTGATAGT
>JBPCUG010000789.1:0-3825 GCA_051011275.1 Cyclobacteriaceae bacterium
GTTTCCCTGATTGTATTAGCAAGCTTTGGTCATCCTCCAACTCCAATAGACAAGCGATGATCTTTTGTAAGGCCTCCACATTTCTAGCGGCTTGGCCAGTTCCACCATAAACCACTAGTTCCCCCGGATCTTCAGCAACCTCTTTGTCTAAATTGTTAAGCAGCATTCTCAACGGGGCCTCAGTTTGCCACGACTTAGCATGCAACGTTTGTCCTCTGGGAGCGACATAGTTTGGATGATTGGCGTATTGCTTAATAAACTTCGAATAGTTCATGGTAGTCACTTTTAAAATCTGGATGTTCCTTTTCTGTTAACGAGTTAGTAACAGCGGTTAATTCTTTGTCTGCAATGATCTTTCGAGCTTCTGATATGTCATCAGCAAAAACCCTATCCTCCTCAACGTGATCTATTCTGCTCCTGATCAATGCATGACAAGCCTCTAAAAGCTTTCCCGACCTAAGTGGGTGGCGAAAGTCGAAAGCCTGAGCAGCACATAATAATTCTATTGCCAATATATTTTCCAGATTATCAATGATTTGATAAGCCTTTCTTCCACTAATAGATCCCATACTCACGTGATCTTCCTGACCCAAAGAAGTCGGTATACTATCAGCGCTGGCGGGAAAGCAAAGCGCCTTGTTTTCGCTCGCTAGAGCTGCTGAGGTCTATTGTGGCAACATAAAACCGGAGTTGATACCGGTGTTTTTCATTAGCAACTTCGGCAGGCCTTCAGCCTCTCCTTCTAAAGACAAATAAATTCTCCTGTCTGAGATATTGCCTAATTCCGCTGCCGCCAATGCGGCGTAATCTAACGGCAGAGCCAATGGCTGTCCATGAAAGTTACCGCCGCTTATGGCCTGATCCTTGTTCAAAATGATAGGGTTGTCAGTCACCGAGTTTAATTCTATCTCTACTAATTCCTTTAAATGCAGCCAAGCATTTCGTGAGGCACCATGTACCTGAGGAATACAGCGCAATGAGTAAGGGTCCTGCACACGCTCGCAATCGGCATGCGAGTCTAATATTTCAGAACCTTTAAGGAGATAGTTGATCCGATGGGCTACATGGAGGTTTCCGGTAAAAGGTCGCAGTTGATGCAACTCCGCCACAAAGGGTTTTGCTGAACCAAGTAGTGCTTCGATCATTAGTGCTCCAATGATATCGGCATGGCTCAAACAATTGTGTAATTTCTCAACTACTGTTACTGCATAGGCTAGTATAAATTGAGTACCATTGATCAGGGCTAATCCTTCTTTTGGGCCTAAGGACAGAGGCATGATACGCTCTTTTTGAAATAACTCCTCAGTTGATATCAATTTCCCCTGTTCAAATACTTGTCCAAGCCCGATCAATGGCAAAAAAAGATGAGCTAAAGGAGCCAGATCACCTGAAGCGCCTACTGAACCTTGAGCAGGCACTGCGGGGATAACATCCTGCTCAATATGCCACTGGATGCGCTCCAAAGTTGCCATCGCAATTCCCGAGTAACCTTGAGCTAGTGAGTGCAGCTTCAGGATCAGCATCAATTTGGCAATCTCATGGGGAATCTGATCCCCCACCCCCACACTGTGGCTCTTCAAAATATTGTGCTGCAGTTTTTTGGTCTCTGACTCGGAAATAACCGTAGTACAAAGGGGACCAAAGCCTGTATTTACCCCATAAACCACCTCCGATCCAGAGACAATGTCATCAACTGCTTGTTTACTATCCTTAATTCGTTTTTGAGCAACCTCACTTATCACGCCCTGTCGATCTCCTCGGGCAATTTCCAAGGCTAAACTGACATTCATTCTATCTTGGCCATAGTGAAAATTTGCTAGCTGTTTCGTCATGTAATGTTATTCAATTAAGCACAGGTATAAATTGATCATAAAGTTGCTCAAATTGAAACAAACAGCATTAATATTTCAACTAGAATTATTTCGAATAGAACCACTCTAAAATTAAATACTCCTGAGCTGCTTGCGAGCTTTTAGGCGATTGTTTAATTTGGTTGTTTCAACCTTCAACTCTATGAGTGGCTTTCTTCCAGCAATTAATGACAAACTGCGCGAGTTTATTGGCAGTCAAAAAATGTTTTTCGTGGCTACAGCCGATTCCGATGGCCGTATCAACCTTTCGCCAAAGGGAATGGACACACTTAGGATAGTGAAGGATAACAGACTGATATGGCTCAATTTGACCGGCAGTGGAAATGAAACAGCTGCCCACCTGATAGCCAACAACCGCATTACTATCATGTTTTGTGCATTTGAAGGAAAGCCGTTGATCCTAAGAATTTACGGATCAGGAACTATTGTGCATCCCTCTGATGAAACATGGGACGATCTGATGCCATTATTCCCCAAAATAGGTGGTGGCAGGCAAATATTTGATATTGCCATTGAATCGGTACAGACTTCCTGCGGGTTTGCTGTGCCGTACTACGATTATAAGGGGCAGCGTGACCTACTTACTAAGTGGACGGAAAACAAGGGCGACGAAGGAATAAAATCCTATTGGAAAGAAAGGAATCAACTAAGCATTGACGGCAAACCCACGGACCTATGAAACATCTCAAATTTTCAATTTTTTGGTGCCTCTCTCTTCTGATCGGCTGCCAGACGACTCAGGAGAACACTGTGTCGGAAGCGCTTCAAGAAAACTTCGACAAAATAGATATTCATGCCCATTATCGTTTTTCCCGGGATTCATTGATTCCGCTATTCGATCAGTGGAAGATGAAAGCAGTATTGGTAGATGTAGCCCACGCCGACACTGTTCAACGTGAGATAGGATGGCAAGCTTATGTAGACCATCAGCTGAGCCAGCCTGATCATTTCTTTTTGTGTAGCGCATTTGAAGGATCCCAAATTGAAGATCCTCAGTTTGCCTCGAAGATCATCGAAAGATTCAAAAGAGAGATAGCCAACGGCGCCCGAATGGTCAAGGTTTGGAAAAACTTCGGGATGGTTACTAAGGATTCAGCAGGCAACTTTATCCAAATCAACGACCCCAGGTTGCAACCAATCTGGGACTATCTGACAGATGCGGAAATACCTGTGATGGCGCACATCGCCGAACCCATCCAAGCTTGGCGTGAACTGGAAGATGGCAATCCACATTACAATTATTATAAGAACAATCCCCAGTACCACGCTTACCAGCATCCTGAAATTCCCAGTTGGGAAACCATTATCGATGCACGTGACCAATGGCTGGAAGCTAACCCCAACCTTACTGTTCTTGGAGCTCATATGGGTAGTATGTCCCATGACGTAGACCTGGTTGCTGAGCGGCTCGATCGCTATCCCAACCTTGTGGTCGAGACCGCAGCAAGATTTGGTGATATCACTGGCCAGGATTCAGAGAAAGTAAGGGCGTTCTTTATCAAATATCAGGATCGCATTTTGTACGGAACAGACTTGGGTACTTCCCAGCCTCAAGAGGAGCTATCTACTGAAGAGGTGCAGCAGTTTTACCAAAGATTGGACAAAACATTTGCTATACATTGGCAATATTTTAGCGGCGGTGATTCCTTGTATTTCGATGACCCCATGCCCTCGTTTCCGGTTCAAACTGTTAGTTTAAACTTGCCGGATAGTGTGCTCAGGAAGTTTTACTATGAAAATGCTTTGAGCTTATTAGGAGCGAATTAACGTGATTTCGACTAGTCTGTGAACTAGAGCTCGATATTCTTGAATAGTGTATTAGTTGTGAAAGATCTTTTCAATTTCAAACTAGAATAAAATATTAATTCATATCATCAAAACTTACCACTATGGCTTCAAACAGAGGACTTGCTTACATCAAACCCGGTGTCGTTGAAATACAAAATATTGCCTT
>JBPCUG010000790.1:0-4468 GCA_051011275.1 Cyclobacteriaceae bacterium
GTTGTGACATGTATTATAAATAGATGGTTGCAAGAAAAGTGTTTGGCAAAGTAACGTAAATTGGTGGATAAATCGAAACAATTTTCAACTACTTGCAGCTTTTACCAGACCAGATAATCTGCTAATCCTCCACTTCCACTATCATTTCTATCTCCACTGCGATGTTGCTGGGTAGTGAGCCCATCCCTACCGCTGACCGAGCATGTTTGCCTTTTTCACCAAATACCTCGACCATAAGATCAGAAAACCCATTGACTACCTTGGGATGATCCTTAAAATCGGGAGTTGCGTTTACCATTCCCAACACTTTCACTACCCTTTTCACCTTATCTAAATCACCCAACTCAGCCTTCAAAGCAGCCAGCTGCTGAATTGCAGTAAGGCGAGCAGCTTCATAGCCTTCTTCTATGGTCAGGTCTTGCCCCACCTTTCCAGTTACATGGCCTCCGTCAGGTAAATTTGGCCCTTTACCTGCAGTAAAAACCAAATTACCAGTGCGCACGGTATTAACGTAGTTTGCTACGGGAGCTCCTACTTCAGGCAAGGTAATACCCAAGGATTCAATTTTTTGTTCTACATCTAGAGTATCAGTCTGAGATAGGAGTTCCTTTTTCTCAGCTGGCGGGTTGCATTGAAGTAAAAAAACGGCAAGTAGTATAAAACTATATCTCATGTCGTGGAAGTTATGGTGGACAGGCAAGATAGAAAATAACCTGAGCTAATAAAACATCTGGCTGATCCTTTGATTTTGAAGGTGCACAGCCAGTTAATCAGCTATGAGGCAGATTCCAATAACTTCTTCAGTCTTTGATAATCCTTTTGGATAGATCGATTTACCATCCATCGCATAAGAGGCTGCGCAATTCTAAAAAACCCTTTGGATTCTCCTTCTATGATGGCCCTCACTTTCGAGATCCCATTATTATTTTCCACCATACGTTTAAAAGTTATTGGGAAAGGTCCAGTGATGCTTTTTGCTTTCACCATTTGACCAGGTGTATAGTCGGTTACTTCAAAAGTAGAGATGATGTCCTTACCTAAGAATTTTGCCTCTTGATTATACTGGGTGCCGACTTGGAGATCACCCGGAGTCACTACGGTACACTTCTGCATGCCCTCTTGCCATTTAGGGTTGTTTTCAAAATTAGATATAAAGGCAAATGTTTTGGCAGGCGGGTGCTTGATCTCAATTTCAACTTTTACGGTAATCATAAACCTCGGATGTTTATTCTACCACGATTGGCGGAAGCTAAAAAGGACTAACCCTATGGAAAATAATTAGTGGGCTTGGTACCCACGATTAGTGATGACCACCAGGGCCGTGTACATGCCCATGGTCTAGTTCGTCCTTGCTGGCATCGCGCAACTCCATAACTTCAACTGCAAAATTCAATGTAACTCCAGCCAGTGGGTGGTTGCCATCCAAAGTAACAATGTCTCCCTCAATTTCGCTTACCGTGAACACCATTACCGCCTCTTGGTTTTTCACTTGAAATTGCATGCCTACTTCCAATTTTTGATCCGGACTGAATTGAGATGTGGGTACCTTTTGTATATGCTCCTCATTCCTGACACCGTAACCTTTTTCCGGTGGAATAGCCACCTGCAGTTGATCACCCTTTAGCTTGCCCTCAAGAGCCTCTTCCAGCCCGGCTATCAGATGGCCATTGCCATGAATATATTGTAGAGGTTCTTTACCCTCTGAGGAGTCAATGACTTGCCCGGCATTATTAGTTAAGGTATAGTTAATAGCTACGACTTTATCTTTTTGAATAGACATTGCGGTGAGATTTAAGGGTAAAAAATAAAGGTACCGATTATAATGCGGAATAAGTGATACATCCGTGCAGGATTTGGGCTAACATAGAAACAGCGATGGGCTTTTCAAGCCTATCGCTGTTTGCTCCTCAATCGTGCATATCTTATTTCGCAGCCAATTCCACGCTGCGTTCAATGAACTTAGTCAAAGCTTCACCATCTAGCATGTTCTGTCCTAAAAGTGCTAAATCATAGGCTTGCTTAGCATATTTGGCTTGCGTATCAGAACGTTTGGCTTTAACGATCTTCGCGCTCATTGCATGGTTGGCATTGATGGCTACATTGTAGGTCTCCGGCATATTGCCCATAAAAGACATTCCTCCTCCTCCTCCGGTAGCAGCCATATCTTTCATCCGTCTCATAAACTCAGGCAGCGTAATAGTTACCGGTAATTCATCAGTTGGCATTGATTCCACCGTGACCACCACATGCTGGTTACCGATGGCTTTCTCAAACACTTCCTTAAGCTTTGTTTTCTCCTCTTCCGATAAAACGCTCTCCTGTGCTTCTCCCTTATCGACCAGCTTATCAATGGTATCAGCGTCAACCCGCTTGAGTTGGGTTTTCTCCAATTTCTGCTCCAGCATGTTAATCCAGTGGCTATCGATTACTTCTCCCAATTCCAGAACATCGTAAGAACGCTTTTGGGCTGATTGGATATAACTGTGCTGCTTGGCCGCATCCGTGGTATACAAGTAGACCAAGTTCTTGTCCTTATCTTTCTGATTGGTCTTGACTTTCTTTTCGTATTCTTTGAAAGTGAAGTATTTACCTTCGCTATTTTTTAGGAGAGCAAAGTCCTGAGCCTTTTCATAGAATTTCTCATCAGTGAGCATACCATATTTGACAAACATTCCAATGTTAGCCCATTTTTCATCATAGTCCTTGCGATCTTTTTTATACAAGTCTCCAAGCTTGTCAGCTACTTTTTTAGTTATGTAAGAGTTGATCTTTTTGACATTGCTATCGGATTGCAAAAAACTGCGAGAAACATTTAGTGGAATATCAGGAGAATCGATCACCCCATGCAGCAGCATCAAGAATTCGGGAACTACATCTTTTACTTCATCGGTAATAAACACTTGTCTCGAATAAAGTTGGATCTTATTTTTTTGTACTTCAAAATCATTCTTGATCTTAGGGAAGTACAAAACGCCAGTTAAGTTAAACGGGTAGTCCACATTCAAATGGATCCAAAATTGCGGATCTTCAGAAAATGGATGCAGCTCCTTGTAAAAACTAAGGTAATCCTCATCCTTAAGTTCTGAAGGGGACTTGGTCCAGATCGGAGATGTATTATTTACTATATTATCAACCTTAAGGGTTTTGTATTTTGGATTGCCATCTTTGTCCTTACCATCGGCTACACTTTCATCTTTGGTGCCGAACTTGATAGTCACAGGTAAAAACTTACAGTACTTGTCTAAGATCCCCTGTATCCTAGCTTGTTCAAGAAACTCCTTAGACTCTTTATTGATATGGAGGATAATGTCTGTACCCCGCTCTTTCCTCTCTACCTCGGTGATCTCAAATTCAGTGCTACCAGTACAGCTCCATTTAGCTGCTTTAGTGTTTTTCTTGTACGACTTAGTAATGATCTCAACCTTATCAGCAACCATAAAGGCCGAATAAAATCCCAGGCCGAATTTCCCAATGATCTCCTTGGCATCGCCAGCCTCTTTGAACTTGGCTACGAACTCTTCAGCCCCGGAGAAAGCAATTTGGTTAATATACTTTTTGATCTCCTCGCCGGTCATACCGATACCCTTGTCACTAACAGTGATGGTCTTGGCTTTTTTATTGAAATTCACTTCGACGGTCAGGTCACCAAGTTCGTCAGTATACTCTCCCAGGGACGAAAGCCTTTTTATCTTTTGTGTGGCATCTACAGCGTTAGAGACTAGCTCTCTCAAAAAGATCTCATGATCAGAATAAAGGAATTTCTTGATAATAGGGAAGATATTCTCGGTGTGTATGGAAATGTTACCCTTCTCTTGCATATCGTTTAGTGATTTATAAATATATTCAACAATAGATTTTAGATCAGCTGCAGTTCAAATTCCGGGCCATCACCTTTTTTGCACCCAGAGTATGACATGTTGACAGGAATATTAGTCTACATGGGTCTTCTGACTGGTTTTTTTGCCAAATAGGCCATATCTTCAAACGTATCTCCACTTATGAGCTTGATTAATTCTTCGATAGAAAAACACTACTCAAACAGCAACATTTATGAGCGCATCTTAGCCAGACTGAAGGAACAGGGTGTTGATCTCGACCGTATAACCAGAAATGACCTGGCCGGCGTTGATGAATTTCATGTGCGGGGAGCTGAAGTTTCCTTGGAATTGGCTGAACAAATTGGCCTCAATAATACGACCAAGGTATTAGATGTTGGCTGTGGTATTGGGGGCCCAGCCCGAATGTTAGCTGAAACCTACGGATGCAAAGTTACAGGGATCGATCTTACCGCTGACTATGTAGAGGCAGCTGAATTATTGTCGGAGCATCTTGGCCTTCAGGACCTCACACAATTCATGCAAGCCAACGCACTTGAACTGCCGTTTGAAGACAGCTCCTTTGATGTGGTCTGGACACAGCATGTACAAATGAATGTTGAAAACAAAAAGCAAATGTACGGTGAGATCTA
>JBPCUG010000791.1:0-5440 GCA_051011275.1 Cyclobacteriaceae bacterium
GTTGTAGGAGTTTCCTTAGTAATTTGAATGATTTAGGATATTGATATTCAAATACTTGTCATAAAAATAGCCCTTATTCCAAAATCTCTTAGGTAACCTTTCGGCAAAGGTTGCAACCAATCATCAAACCACATAAAGATGAAAGATTTTACTCAAATTTTTGATTGTTCCCTAGAAACCCATCTACCTAAACCTGAAAAGGTTTCAAACTATGTTCTGATGGTCATCTTATTGCTAAGCGGAATATTGGTACTGACCAGCATAGAATCTATAGCAGCCTCAACTGATCCCGGTCCTAATTATAAAAAATTATTAAAGCAGCGTCGTAAGGCAAGCAAGCAAAAATTCACTCAACGGTACCTTGAAATAGCCGGTGGTTATGGCATTTGGTCTCACACATTTCAAGCTGGAATGGCAAGTCACCAACAGCCCATTGATCTGTCTGTCAGTTATGGAAAGGCTCATCAGCCGTTTAGTTTCCAAATAGGAACTACTGTTCACACCGGCTTTGCCCAAGATATTTTTGTCTTCAGGCCCAAGAACGTCTATGCCGGAATCAAGTTGTCGCTACTAAAAGCCCTAGGGCAAGACCAAAAGCGTATGGATCCCTATATGATGGCTGGAGTAACCGGCTGGGAGGGAGTGCTTACCGATCAGGTATATGAAGGCATTGTCAACTATGAGAAAAAGAAAGAAAAGGATCGAGGCATTGGTGCGGTAGTTAGTATTGGTGCCTTATATCATTACAAAAGATTTCGATTCGGTCCGCAATTCAGCTACTACCTTTCTGGGAACGGTCAGTACTTGGCTGGTGGATTTGAAAAACAAAATATCAATTCTAGCTACATGACCATAATGGTTAAAGCGGGTTATCGAATCGACCTGAACGGAAAAGGATCTCCCTGTCCTAGCTATAAATAAAAATTAATTTACTACTCTAGATAAATCCAACCAATTATGAGAATTATAGAAACAAAGTTCAAAGCCTTTGGTTTGTTATGGCTTTTATGCTTTCCACTTTGGGTTTTCACCAACTGCGAAACTGAACCAATCAAACCCATAGATATTTTCGATCCGGAAGACCCGGAAGAGTTGATCATTAATGGTGAGACCGCTAGTTTACCGTTGGATGACATTTGCTCTAGCAATAGTCTGTTTGTAAATAATGAACGGATAAATACTAATGAGCTTGGTTTCAAAATAAAAGGGACCATTTTCTCAGAATCCGAATTGGGACCTATAGCTGTGACCAATGGAGAGTTTGATCTGATCAGGAATGCCACAGGAAAAATCAACTCATTTGAAGGTTATGGTACCGCACAATTTCCTAAGGCCGGTTTTTTAAATGATGCTTTGGTAATGGCTGACATATTTGGGGCACAAACAAAGTATGCATCTGGAAGTGTATTTAATAGCGAAGAAGAAGGCCTTCAATTGCCATTTGCAGATAATGCGTGTTTTTTCCGTTTTACTCTAGATCCCTACCCGGCATTTGGTGCCGATGAAGCCGGCGGATTGGCTATGATCAAAAATGCACTCTTTGACTACGACCAATTATATTATGACCCTACCGATCCGGCCATATTTTTTGATGGTAAAATGCACGAGTATGACATAAAGGATAAGCCACAGCCCTCCTCCAAAAATGGAGAGCCGAAAAGGTTTAGAAGTAAAAAAAGTAAAACCAAAGCCACTATAAGTGATGTTAGATTTGGCCTTTCTCTTAATGACCGCTTTGTATTTAGTCCATTGGAATTTAGCGATGATCTGGAAGAAACAATAGGAGGCACCAACTTTAACCAGTTCTCTGGCGGTTTTTATATCTCCGGTCGCATGAGCTTAAAGAAATACCCTCTTATTTTAGAAGGGGAAACAGTAGTGTACAGCCAATTGGGTTTGGCTAACATTTTTGAGCTGGGTTTTGACAAAGCATTGTATACTCGCGGCGTAAATGGAAAGGTATTCTTCGGGCATGAGCTGTTGAGTTATTTACCCCTAGACCTTGAAATCGAACTGGGTCGCGCTACGCTACAGGAAAATATTGAGATCGGAAATACCTTCCTAAGGTTCGCCGGGGAGTACGATATGGACACCAACGATTTCTTTGAACGAGTGATCGGAGCTGAGGCGACAAAATTTTTGCCTTCGGTCTCTCGAAGCGGCCAGATGTATGTGAACATAGGTGAGAAATTGGAGGAGTGGGAATTCTATATGATGAACCAGTATGAACTAGCAGTCCCTGGTTTAAGCAGTGGGCTTCAGAAGCAATATTTTCACTTTACTCCTCAAATGGTGGAATTAGGTGCTATCATGGATCTGCCTTTTGGATTAGGTGGAACCGAGGTAAAAGGGGAGTTAAACAGTGATGGATCATTTCTGCTTTATGGAACAATTAAAGGTGATATCCCCTTTGGTAACGATGTGTCTTTGAATGGCGAATTGACCTTAGAGGTATCCAATGAAGGCGCCTTCCTTTTAGGTGAGGTGAATCTACCTGGCAGTTTGGCTGGCATCTCAGTAAAAGGACAAATTACTGATCAGGGGATTAGCTTAGAAGGCGAGGGTGACGTGGATATCAGCTTTGGTGGAGGAGGTGCATTGAGAGCTAATCTGCATTTACTAGCCTCCACCAACCAAGGAATATTTTTAGATGGCTTTCTGCAAACACCTCTTCAGGTTGCTGCAGTAGAAGTAGCCGGTGAAGTATCGGCCAGAGGCCTGCTGCTCAGTGGCATGATCAATGGAATGGTCGATTTCGGCGTAACCGAACTTCAATCGAACCTTACTTTGAATGCCTCAACTTGGGAAGGAGCTATGCTAAGCGGCATGATCGATGTTCCTTTGGTAGTGATCGGTGGTGACATTACTGTCAGTGGAGAAATTCTTACAGCCAATTTGTTTAAACTGAGTGGTAGTAGCAGTGCATTCCTAGATTTTGGTATTGCAAGTGCTGAAGCCGGTGTCAACCTTGGCTTCTCGGAAAGGGAGATAGACATAGGTGCAAGTGCAGAATTCTGTGTAATCGAGATTTGTGATACACTAGGAATAAGCTTCAATCCCAATTGGGGTAATGGCTCACTCAGTGCCTGTGTCGATTTTCCTATTGATGGTGAAATATGTATAGATCTATAGAATAGATAATTGTTTACATTGCTTACTGCATACAATGCATTTGAAAGGCTACTATAATAGTAGCTTTTCTCTTTTTAAGGGTAACCTTTCCGGTGAAGCTGCAACCAATCAACAAATGAAAATTGAAAACTATTAAATATACCATTATGAAAACTTTAAAATTACTCTTAACCATTATCGTTGTAGGTACCCTTGGGTTCTTCTCCTGCGATACTGGAAATGAAGTGGTTGAACCACCTGTTCCGATAAGAAAAAATGTACTGATCCTCTCAGATGAAGGCACGGAGACCGGAGTTCAAGGTATTTACAGTTCCACTGACTTCGACGCATTCATGGGAGGCAACTACTGGGAATTTGATGGCAGCAATTTAGCCAATTACGACTTGGTCATTTTGCTTTCAGGAGTCAATTATGCGGAGGAAGTTTCTGAGGAAGTCCAGCTGAAGCTAATTGAATACGTGAATGCCGGAGGCACCTTATTGACTACAGAGTGGATCACCTATTATAGTAGTCTTTATCCCATACTTTATCAGTGGTCCCCAGTTAAGTATGATGGCGAGTGGGGTGTCTCAGGTGAGTCCTATACAGTCATGACAGACCACACCATTACAAAAGACTTACCCGCTACCTTCACCCTGCCTGAGAATTGGTCCTATTCAAAACAAACATTGAACACTGAAATTGGCGTAAATGCGACCACTCTCATAGAAGGATCAGAAAGTGCATCGGCCCTCTCGATACGGAAGATCGGAAATGGTCATAATATTCATTGGAGTATGGCGGGGGCCTATGGAGGTACTGACATTTGGAGTGACGAAGCAAAACAGATCCTTATCAACATTGGGGACTTTGCAGTAGGCAATTAAACATAATTAAAGAACTCAACAAAAAGGAAAGATCATGAAAAATTTACTACCCATTATTGTTTTACTTAGCTTCAGTACTTTGTCCCCAGCACAGATCTCTGAAACCGACCATTTGGTAATGCTAAGTGGAGAAGTATTGTCGGTAGAAATAAGCGAGATCACGGAAAGAGAAGTTACCTTTAGTTACCCCAACGAAGATATCAATTTCACCAAAAGTAAGAATGTGATCAGTGAAATAGTTTATTCTAGCGGTAGAAGGGAAAGAGTAGCGGATAGGATCACAATCAAGGGAGAAGATGATTGGGAAAAAGTGATCTTAACTGATATACCCGCAGACGTAGAAGGTTTGACGAAGAAAGGGGAGCTTTTCGTTAAATCTACCGCTACTACTGTTTTTTCAGGTTCGGCTAAAATCGACGCGAAGTCAACCAAGAAAATTAAGAAAGAAGCAGCTAAACTCGGAGCTCATATCGTATTTCTCCAAACGCAAAATTTTGACAAAGGATTCCGAAAAACCAACAGGAGTACCAAGTCAGGGATTGCTTACGGATACCGTTAAGACCTAACCGGTACGCGTTGAAAATAAAACCTACGAGGTTTTTGAAACCTCGTAGGTATATTTTTTTACATATTTGCTACAATCTCATCACCAAACTCCGAACACTTAAGCAACGTTGCACCATCCATCAATCGCTCAAAGTCATAAGTGACCCTTTGCTTGCTGATAGCTCCCTCAATTCCCTTATAGATCAGATCAGCGGCTTCTTGCCAGCCCATGTATTCAAGCATCATGGCACCAGATAGGATGACAGAACCTGGGTTAACCTTGTCTTGGCCGGCGTATTTTGGGGCAGTGCCGTGGGTAGCTTCAAAGATGGCTGCGCCTGTGGTATAGTTAATATTTGCACCTGGTGCAATGCCAATACCCCCAACGATGGCCGCCAAAGCATCCGATACATAATCACCGTTCAAGTTCATAGTAGCAATTACCGAGTACTCTTTTGGACGAGTCAGGATCTGCTGTAAGAAAGCATCTGCAATTACATCTTTTATAATCACCTGATGTCCATCCTTCTCCAGGATCTGCCACGGGCCGCCTTCATAGTCCTGAGCACCATAGGCGTCTTTGGCCAGCTCATAACCCCAATCCCTAAAAGCACCTTCAGTAAACTTCATTATATTTCCTTTGTGAACCAAGGTAACTGATGGTCGCCTTTGAGCTATAGCATAATCAATTGCCGATCTCACCAAACGCTCTGTTCCCTCTTTTGAAATTGGCTTGATGCCAAAGCCACTGCTATCCGGAAATCTTACCTTCTCAAAGTTATCGGGGAATGCTTCTTTAAAAACATGAGCAAACTTGGCTGCATCATCTGAGCCTTCTTGAAACTCAATACCGGCATAGATATCTTCCGTATTCTCCCGGAAGATCACCATATTAG
>JBPCUG010000792.1:0-3091 GCA_051011275.1 Cyclobacteriaceae bacterium
CCATATCATAATCACCAAGGTAATACTGTCCTCCGCTAATATGGCTGTAAAAAGGAAGGATATGGCGGTCGCCGATGGGCCAGAAATAGGGGCAAGCTCCATCGTCACCTACCTCACTAAATTGATCGCCATCAATGAATTCATGTACATACTCCCAGTTTTCCAGGTCTGCTGATTTAAACAAATAATTTGAAACTATCTGTTTTCCTCCAGGTCCATCGTTGGTAATTCCTCCAGACATTGAATAGTACATGCCTTCTTTTTTCCAGATATTTGGGTCATACACATAGTAGGGCAGATCGTCACTGTTTGCAGTCATAGGCACTACCGCTTTGCCTCCCACTTTCTCCCAGTTTAGTAATAACGGGTCGCTGGAAGTGGCCACCATATTACCCACTCTGGTTCCGTGATACATGGCAATTACTCTATCCTCTTCTACTAATGCTGAGCCTGAATAACACTGATACTCGGGATTAGGATAAATGGCATAAGGAAGATCGCGCCAATGTATCATATCTTCGCTCACAGCATGGCCCCAATGTTGCCGGTCATCCTCCGGTGGATAGGCCTGATAAAATAAATGCCATCGCCCTTGCCAATAACTTAGACCATTGGGGTCATTCAGCCGGTTTTCAGGACTTACAAAATGGTAGAGTGGTAGGTGCGGGTCTTTGGCCAGCTTTTCCCTAGAGGCCTTAAAGCGAGCTAAAAGTGGATTGGTCTTTAGTTGTTCCTCTTGCTCCTCTAATGTATTTGCAAATGTAAATTGGGGAACCTTTGAACTATAATCTTCAGTTGGCTGATGTGGCGGCACCTCGAGCCCTGATTTATCGGGTAAGGTCTCAGTTTCTTTACCCTGTGAACAGGCCGCAATGAGTACAGATAATATGGTAATGACGACAATATTTTTCATATCCTGCGAACAGTAAATTGGTTAGAAAGTAACTATTTCGGTTGGTTTTTCATTTTTACAATAATGACGCCATTCGCTCCCCTTGCCCCATAGAGAGCAGCATCAGGCCCTTTTAGTACCTCGATGGATTGCACATCACCAGGGGTAACCGCTTTGTCAAGATCACCAAAATAGTGCCCCAAAGGGACTCCTTCTAAAACATACAGCGGCTCAGTGGTAAGATGTATGGAGTTAGCGCCTCTAATTCGAAGGCTTAGGTTAGGGTAGGTACCATTTACCTGAACACTAGCTACCTTTCGAAACAATGTTTCCCAGGACAGCGGTGAATTTTCATGACTACGAGGCGATACGATATCATGATTATGATCTTGGCCTGGTTCTGCAGATCTATTTTGCAGACTGGTACAACCTCCAAAAAAAAATAGCAGCAGTATAACGCAGATATTCGCTAACCCGTATCTCTTATCCTTTATGTTCCACTGATTCATTGATCTAACTATTCACCCTCGTCCGCCATTAGTCCGCTGTTCCAAATTGACTTTAATTCGTGTACTTCCAGCTGATGCACTTTTATAGGCTCAACTTTGCCAGGCCGTCTTTGAAAAAACTCCAGACCATTGTCATTTTTTGCTGCTTCCAATTGATCAACTATTGTTAGTCCACCATCATCGACGAATGCCTCTACTGAGGTGCGATCGACTAGCAACTCTACCTTTTTGGTTAAGCTTGTTCCATCTCCTGGGTAGAAGGTTCCGTTGACCAGGTTGTGGTTCATACTGTAGGTCAGGATCGGGTTTCCATTATAATGAAATTGGAATTGTGTCCCATTCAATATTTCAACTTCCATTTTTATATGAAACAGATCTCCTTGCACTTTCTTAAGGTTTTCATTAGCTTCTGCTAGTGTAAGGTTGGTCCAATTATAACTTTTCTTGTGCAGATCTTTGACCTCTTCGATAGGCTCTGAAAACAATCTGACGCCATTTTGGGTGGTGCGTAAGGTTAGTACTGTGGGGAACACCATCAAGGACTTAAAAGGCATGCCCTGATTTTCAATCCGGCCCCAACCCATTTGGATCCGTCGGCCATCGGCTTCAGGGATATTGTTATAAGTTTGGGCGGCGTATAATTGGCCGGCTGCATACTGCAGTTTTCCTGACTCCTGCTTAAATTCTTTGCCGTTAAAGTCCCCAATCATATAGGTTCCTGATGCTCCGTAGATCACCCATTTTTTGTTATTTTCATCACCATCGATTGGCAACTCAAATAATTCAGGACACTCCCAAAAGCCCAGTAGGTGACTTTGGAAGGCCCAATCTTTAAGGTTATCAGAATTATAGATCGACTGACCGGTTTTCTCAAATAGCACCATCACCCACTGATCACTTGCTTCATGCCAAAAGACCTTGGGATCTCGCGTATGTGTAGAGTTCCACTTGGCTTTACTATCGATGACAGGATTGCCCTCGTATTTTGTCCAAGTGCGGCCTTTGTCATTACTGTATGCGATACACTGAGTTTGTATAGCATCAACATCGCTTAGCTTCTTATGTGCGGTATAAGCGGCCACTAAGACTTTCTCATCACCGGTTTGGAAACCGGAAGTGTTATTATGATCCACCACAGCAGAACCTGAGAACATGGTTCCCAATTCATCTGGAAAAAGCTTGTCACCCAGCTCATCCCAATATATTAGATCGGTACTAACGGCATGCCCCCAATGCATGTTTTCCCAATCAGCCTCGTAAGGATTGTGCTGATAGTACAAATGATACTCCCCATCATAATATACCAAGCCATTGGGATCGTTATTCCAACCTCGCTGTGAAGTAAAATGAAATTGCGGCCGGTTCTTTTCCTTGTACAAGCTGTCTGCTCCTGTGATTTGATCCGATTGGTAAATGTCTTCCAACCCTTTTACTTTTTCTGGATAGGTAATGGTCAGCGTTTTCCCTTTGTAGGCCGACACATCATGAAAAACCCAGTAATCAGGTTGTTCCTTACTTAATCGAATCACAAAATTCCTTGGTTCATTTTTCTTAGCAGTTAAACTCATTTCTTGTCGATCCTGAGCAATTTGTACTGGCAGATTAAGATACTTATTTGTGATTTTTATTTCCCGGGTTACCTCTTGGCTATAGGCTAAGATAGAGGCAGATAGGAGAGCTACTACAATGG
>JBPCUG010000793.1:0-5016 GCA_051011275.1 Cyclobacteriaceae bacterium
TTACTAATATAGGAATTATGAGCTATTTCGCAGAGGGTAATAGAGAATCACAAAGTTACACAGCTTTTCTTTGCCATGGATCACAAAAGATAGATGTGATTGGAAGATTTGTTCCTCGCGCTACCGCGGTGCGTAGGCTTCCTGT
This sequence comes from Cyclobacteriaceae bacterium, assembly GCA_051011275.1. Lineage (GTDB taxonomy): Bacteria > Bacteroidota > Bacteroidia > Cytophagales > Cyclobacteriaceae > JBPCUG01. Next base: position 146 of record JBPCUG010000793.1, read on the forward strand.
GGTTTTAGATTGACTTCAGCGTAAGCCGCTGACAATTCCATCACCTTTTCCGGCATTGTGGCGGCGAGGTTCTCCATTTCCGATGGATCATTTTTGATATTGTACAACTCCCAATCGCCATCATTAAGCCTAGCAATTTTATAATCTCCGCTTCTAAACATTCTAAACTTTTCTAAACCGGAAATAAAATAGTCCGGCTCTTTTCTTTGTTCACCCTTAAAAATTGGAAGTAAGGAACCCCCATCTAATGGTAGTGTAGCAAAACCATTTATTGAGTCAGGATAGGTTGTTTCAATAACATCCAGAAATGTGGGCGCCAGGTCTACCACATGGCCTACTTGATGGGTAATGGACTTGGGTTTAATTACTCCTGGCCAGTAGGCGATAAACGGTGTATGGCTGCCGCCTTCGTGCCCGCATTGTTTGTACTGTCGATAAGGTGTATTGCCCAGATTGGCCCAAGTTGACCGCAGGCACCAGTAGGAATTAGCTGGTCCCGGTTGCACATCTTTTATTTTGTTGCTGTAAAATGGACAGGAACCATTGTCGACCAAGAACATGACCAGGGTATTTTCCAATTCACCTTTTTCTTCCAGCTTTTGCAAGACCCTTCCGATATTTTGATCCATTCGATCAATAATGGCGGCGAAAACTGCCATCTCCAGATCGAGGGAATCTTTTTGCGCATCTGACAAGCTTTCCCAAGGATAGTAGTCGGTGTAGCTGGGTACCAGAGGTCCACGGAGTTTATTTAGATTTCCTTCCGGTGCACTTAGCTTTGTATTTGGAGGTAGTACACCAAGTTGTTGCATCTTTTCAAAGCGCTCAGATCGCAGTTGGTCCCATCCTTTTAGATAGGCGCCCCGGTATTTGGCAATATCTTCCGGTCTGGCTTGAAGCGGGTAGTGGGCGGCATGATAGGGGAGTTAAAGGAAAAAAGGATCCTCTTTTTGGAAAGCATCGTCTAACCAATTCAAGGCATAGTCAGTGATGAAATCTGTTTTGTACATGGGTGCCTTTTCATATTTGATCTCATCAGCTTGTATTTGCCGACCTTCAAGAAAGAACGGTCTTTCAAACTCACCTGAAGGGGGACGGAAATATTCAGTGGTAGCCCAAAAGTAAAAACTGTGATCAAATACATTTTCGGCTTTGCAATAATCCGGCACCCAGGAGTCGAAGTGTTCCTTGCCGCTCATGATATTGTAATAGCCGGCTTGCTTAGTCAGCTGGGCCAGATGTACTGCGCCATTGCCTCCCTGGTACAATCCGGTGAGCATAGAAGATCGAGTGGGGTTGCATTTGGCCATATTGTAAAACGTGGTAAAGCGTAAACCTTCATTAGCCAATAGATCGATGTTAGGGGTCTTGATCTCACTTCCATAAGCGCCAATGTCTGAGATGCCAATGTCGTCCGCCATGATGAGGATGATGTTGGGTTTAGATATGAGCGCTTCCGGTATAGGTGGCCTCGAGCATGTAATTAGGACAATGCACAAGCTTAAGTAGAGGGCGTATTTTCCTCTACTCATAATTCGGAATATTTAATCCCAATATAATATCTCTTTCCACTAAATAAATTTCTCCTTGCAATTCTGGCCTCACAATTCCGGAACCTCCTCTTTTTTGTTGCTTGGATCTTTCGGATGTTGTCAGAATAGGATCGTCATCAAAGAGATAATCATCCAGATAATATTCATTCTTATCCTCCTCTTTTACAATTGGGTGAATATGCTCCGGCGCTCCACGGTTGGGGTAAGCCCCTGGCCTAAAGGTGTAAAAGGTATATTTTCCACTGGCATTGGTTTTCACCCAACCCCGGATAAAACCATGTCTCCTGGCCCAACCTTCTTCTTCACCTTTAGTCTGGTAGATCCCTTCTCTATTGGTATGATAGATATAGAGGATCACATCTTTGGCTGGGGTCTTCCCATCTTTTTGAAAGACAGTTCCGGTAATTTTCAGCTTGGGTTCAGTTTGATCGAACAATGGCAAAGTGTCAATTGAGTGAAGCACTTTATCCCCGTACTCATGGATGGCTTCGCAACCTTCGCAAGGTCCGCCAACAAGTTCACTTGTAGCGGTTGTTCTGTCTTGTGATTGGCAAGATTGAAAAACAAGAATCAAGAGTAATAAGCAAGAATATTTCGGCATTTTTGAACGTGTTGGTATTCGAATATAACCAATTATGAACTGCTTACCATTCCAAGAACCTAATATTCCCGCATTCCACTACCCCATCCCCATAGAACTTATTCATTCATTCGCTCACTCAATCATTCAGTCATTGTTCCTTAGTATGGATTCGACGGCATCATCTCCCACCTTTTCACTGAAATCACCTTGGCATCTCCACCTTTAGCAAAAACTTTTACATCAGTACCGCCCAACCTGGGATAAATACGCCGACCAATAGCCTGGCGATCATTGGCATAAACCTCCACTACCGATCGGTCTACGAATATCCGCAACACCAAAGGCTCGCCAGCTTTCAACTCAAAAGGAGCGGCCTCCACACTTCGAACTCCAGTATCAAGGCTGGATCTAGTCGCATCAACTTTGAGTTGTTTCTCGGTTGCATCATACACCAGTGCAGTTTGTTCCCGACCGTCTTTAGAGCAACCGATCATGACGCCCGCTTGGTTCGCAGATCCAGGCTCAATGGTCACTTCCATTTCCAATAGTTCATGTCCGAAACCATCTAGGGCCATTTCTGTATCACCCTCAATAGTAAGATTATCAGCGGTTTTCTCATTTATCCGCAACTGCTCTAATTCTTTAACCGGCCGCATCCGTAGGGTGCCGTCTTCTCCTAACCACAATGATCTGGGTAAGCCATAAGTGCCAGTCCAGCCGTAGTAGTCATTGGCCCATCTTTCATCTCGGGGTGTGTCTTTTAGACTGTCAGCAATGCCGTCGTGGAGCCAGGCCCACATGATCTGTCTACCCTGACCATCTATCATTGCTTCTGGAGCAAAATAATCATTATCGGTCCAGGTCATGCGACCGTGATTGTCGGCATAAAATTTATCATCACGATAGCTGCCCACGTAATATTGACAGCCTATATTGTGACTTATAAATAATAGTAGGTGCTTGTCGCTAGGCGGGCCACCATCCGGCCTAGATGGTAGCGGTAGGAAACTGGGGCACATATTGTCTTCCGTTTTCGCCGTCCATTCTGGGTTCCTCTCGTAAAACTCGTGCACATATTCCCATTTCTCCAGATCATCGGAGACAAACAAATACAAATGGTCTCCTTGATACTTGACTGAATCGTCACGCGCATCTGGGCCTAGTCCGTATTTTCTTAGCACCAATAAATTTCCAGTCAGCATATAGTATCTGCCATCTTTCTTCCAGATCTGAGAGGGATCGGCTGACCCGTAAATAAGCTCATCACCGTTTTCGTTGGTAGTAGTTGTAATGCCCCAATCAGTCGAAGGGATAACCGGATTTGCCTGAATTTTGGTCCAGTTGTCGAAATGTTCATCCGTACTTTCTGCGATACTGATACCAAACTTGCCATCCTCGAAGGTGGATGGATCATCATTTCCGTTCACAAACTGCCAATAGGTAATGACTGCTTTTCCATCGTCATCAACAAATGCTCCTCCGCTAAACACGCCGTCTTCCTGGTTGCCAGGACCATCGTCTGATTTACCCTCTCCGATAGCATCGGGGTGGTGCCGCCAATGTAGCAGATCATTGCTAGAAACATGACCCCAGGCAAAGCCAGCCCCTTCTCGTAGGTATAGGTACATCAAATGATATCGGCCATTGTAATAAAAGGTCCCGTTAGGGTCTCCGGGAACACCATTATCTTCGGGGACAGTAAAATGGTACGCAGGGCGGTATGGATCTTCCAAAAGCCGCTCCCTAAAGGCCCGAGTATTTTGGATCACTGATTTTGGAACTGGTTGGTCTGCGGCCCATTCGAAATTGCCGATTGGCATTTCGATCGGACTTTTAGTTTCGGGGTTACAATTAAGAAGAATCGCTGCCAGAGCTATGTTAAATAAAAAAAGGATTAGATTTTTCATGGTGGATCGATTGAGCAATTTTAAGATGCCAAATATTTCGCAGATAGTCGTTGAAAAACCAGTCACAATTGGTCGAATAAGTGTGAAACCTAATTATTTGTACTTTTGATTATATGATTTTTTTTAATCCATCTATTGAGACTTTGCCTCTGGATCAACTTAGAGCCTTACAAAGCACGCGACTAAGAGACTTGGTCAATCATCTAAATCAACACGTGCCTTTTTATCAAAACCTATTTAGGGAACATCAAGTAGGTCCCAATGATATCAATGGGATCGAAGATCTATCTAAACTACCGTTCACCAAGAAAGCTGACCTTAGAGACCACTATCCTTTTGGTTTCTTTGCTATGCCTTACCATCAGATAACCCGCATACATGCTTCCAGTGGTACAACTGGAAAACCTACAGTAGTTGGTTACACGAAAAATGACATGGAGATTTTCGATGAAGTGGTAGCCAGGTCTTTGGTTTGCGCTGGAGCCCGACCAGGTATGAAACTGCATAATGCATATGGCTACGGTTTGTTTACCGGCGGCCTGGGCATGCATGGCGGAGCTACCAAACTTGGGATGGCTGTGATCCCTGTATCGGGAGGAATGACTGATCGCCAGCTGTTGATCCTCCAGGACTTTGAACCTGAAGTGATGTGCTGTACGCCATCCTATGCGCAAACACTGGCTGAAGAGTGTGTCAAACGGGACATAGATCCCGGACAACTCAGAGTGAAGTACGCTGTCCTGGGTGCGGAGCCCTGGACAGAAACTATTCGTGAACAGGTGGAACAAGGATTAAAAGTTAAGGCCACAAACATCTACGGCCTAAGTG
>JBPCUG010000794.1:0-2727 GCA_051011275.1 Cyclobacteriaceae bacterium
CTATATATGAGTGGAGGCTATTTCTTTGTCAAACAAATGCAAGACAGTATCAGAAGTAATCAAAGGCTTCTGGATAAACGAAGATCCTTGCAAAAATATTCAACCCATCCTAATAACTGCAAGGAGCCCGCTTCTTCAGACTATGAAGCATTGAAGAAATGGAAGACAAACCACCTGAAAGACAGATTAAAAGAAACAACCAAAGTGGTAACAATTACTTTCATAGTTTCTCTTATTGTCGCGGCTGCCTTTGGCTACATCTGGTAGTCATCCACTCACACGAACAAGATCTCATACCCTCGCTTACGCCAACCTAATGCCAAGCAATCACCACCAACACAGCCAGACCTGTCGGAAGTAGCACTGCTTACAGCATCAAATTGGCTTGAAAACAATAATATGAGCTGGCTAGAAAATAAATTCCCAAATGATTTTTTCCTTTCTTTTCACTACAAAAAAGTAATTCTCAACGATGAATTACACGAAACTGTAGACCAATACTATGAACCTAAATAATCTGACTTTGGCGCGATACTTGCAAATTTGTGCATATACTAGATATAATGTAACTTCAAAGCCCTGAACAATAATCAATCTATAAAGATCATGATCAAGTCCTTTTTTAAACTTCTCCCAACTCTGGCCATTTTACTACTTTCACAAAGTTGTGCCGTCAATCCGGTTACCGGTAAAAAGCAGGTAATGCTGATGTCTGAGCAGCAAGAGGTGGCTCTTGGTGCAGCTGCTGATCCATCCATTGTGGCTCAATACGGCCTGTATAAGGATGAGGCCCTGGAGAAGTTTGTAGATGAAAAAGGGCAAAAAATGGCCGCGGTATCCCATCGTTCCAACTTAAAATTTACTTTTAGGGTAGTTGACTCCCCCGTAGTTAACGCTTTTGCCTTACCTGGAGGCTATGTCTATTTTACTAGAGGTATTTTAGCTCATTTCAATAACGAGGCGGAATTCTCTGGGGTGCTTGGACATGAAATTGGCCATGTCACCGCCCGCCATGGCGCACAACAACAAACCAAAGCCCAACTTGGCCAGGTAGCTTTAATCGGTGGAGTAATTGCTACTAAAGGTTCACAGCAATTTATGCAGGCAGCTCAGCAAAGTCTTGGGCTACTGTTCCTCAAGTTTGGCCGTGATCATGAAAGTCAGTCCGACCGACTTGGGGTAGAATACAGCACAAAGATTGGCTATGATGCTAAGGAGATGGCCGGATTCTTTCAAACACTTAATCGATTAAGTGTCAAAAGTGGTGCCAGCGAGATCCCAACTTTTCTATCTACCCACCCCAATCCATTAGACCGTTTCAATAATGTGCAAGCGCTTGCACAAGAATGGCAGGCCAAAGACAATAACGGCCCTTACGAGGTAAATCGAAACGAGTATCTGAAGTTAGTAGAAGGATTGGTTTATGGCGAAGACCCAAGGCAAGGTTATGTCACAAATAATATTTTTTACCATCCGGAATTGAAGTTCCAATTTCCCATACCTCAGAACTGGAAACATCTGAACTCACCGACCCAAGTACAAATGGCCCCTGAAGATGGCAAAGCCATGATGATCTTTACCCTTTCGCAACAAAAGGATCTGCAAGCGGCAGCCAATGAGATCATTCAAAATTTCAAGCTGACTTTGAAGGAATCGAAGCAACTGACCATTAATGGATTCCCGGCTTTAGGCTTATTTACCGAACAATCAAATCAAGATCCTAACACCGGTCAAACTTCTACCATCAATGTGCTCAGCTATTGTATCGAGTATGGGGAGTTAATCTATGTGTTCCACGGTATTACCAGCCAAGCCGATTTCAATACCTATTCTAACACCTTTAAAAATGTATCTACCAACTTCAGAAAGCTGACTGATCCAAGTAAGATCAATGTGAAGCCGGAACGGATCCGAGTAAAACAGCTAGCTCGAGATATGACACTTCAGCAAGCACTGAAATATTACAAAATTCCTGACAAACGCATGAACGAGCTAGCCGTGATCAATGGGATGGAGTTAACTGATCAATTGAAGAAAGGTACCTGGATAAAAGTTATTGGTACTTAATAGTTAGTTCGTTGTTCCTGGTTTCTAGTTGCTGGTTCCTAGTTTTTAGTTGATCGCTTTGGATTCCTGGATTTCGGTCTTTGTCTATTGCTAACTGATTTTGCTGACTACCGGGCCAACCTTAGCAATCCAAATTCGTTTTTAGAGGAGCTACCCTCAGTAGCGACGACATTTGAGTACAATCAACCTAACTATCTATGAAAATCTTGAAAATTACTTTCTGTTTCTTGGCTTTTTCTGGCATTACATTTATTACAAATGCGCAATCCGATGCGGCCGATCACGCAGCAATTGCTAAAACTTTGAACTACTATCTAGAAGGAGGTACCACGAACGATTTTGAAATGCTGAAGCAAGCTTTTCATCCGACGGCATCCATGAAGTTTGTAAGTGATGAGGGTTACAAAGAAGTAAATGCTGTGGAATTTTTTCAAGGTGTGATGAAACCCGGACCCAGGCAAAGCCGGCAAACACATATCGTGGATATAAATGTATCAGGTAATGCAGCCAGTGCCAGAGTAGAAGCCGTTTACCCTACTTTTAAGTTCATCGATTATATGAATCTTCTCAACATTGATGGGGAATGGAAAATTGTAAATAAGATATTCTATCGGGAAGAGGCACCCAAGCCTTAGATATTAGTTCCTGGTTGCTCGTTCT
>JBPCUG010000795.1:0-4695 GCA_051011275.1 Cyclobacteriaceae bacterium
ATATCGGTAAGTGATGTGCAAGAAAATCTGCTCAGTCAACACAATGCAGTTGTTGAATACTTTAAGGGAGCAGATCATTTGTTTACGTTTTACGTAGATCAGCAACAAGTTTCCCTTCATCATCAGAGTATTGATGATCATTTCAACAACCAGATCAACCGTTTCATTGATGCGATAAAAACGCATAACTCAGTACCTCAAACTTTTGCCAAAGCTTCTAGCGAACTATATGATATATTGGTTGCTCCGTTGCAGATTGGTAATAACATAACGCATCTAAATATCGTACCTGATGGTGTATTAAATTATGTTCCTTTTGAGATATTAAGCAGCGCCTCAGATCTTGACAATTACCAGCTGGCAAACTACCTTTTCAAAGACTACTCGATTAGTTATCAATATTCGACTACTATTAGCCTTGAAAGTTTAAAGAACCAAGAGAAGGTCACTGATGGTCAATACCTGGCTTTTGCACCCGATTTCAACAAAAGAAATAATACGAGCACTTTACCGGATCAAGCCTTAGCCTTTAACGAGCCGGTAAGAGGATCTTTGGCAGAATTGGAGGGTACAGAACGAGAAGTATCAGTTATTTCAAAGTTAATTGAGGGTCAATTTTATGAAGGGTCCGGAGCTAGCGAGTTACGATTTAAACAGCAAGCCAAAGACTTTAGCATTATTCATTTGGCCACTCATGCGATTATTGACAATGATAATCCGATGAACTCACGTTTACTTTTTACCATCAATGATGACACCACTGAAGATGGTGATCTACATGCCTGGGAATTGTACAATATGAAGCTCAAGGCCCGGATGGCGGTACTCTCTGCCTGTAATACAGGATCAGGTCAACTACAAAGAGGCGAAGGGGTAATGAGCTTGGGAAGAGCCTTTGCCTACGCAGGTTGCCCTAGTATTGTCATGAGCCTGTGGCCAGCACAGGACCAAGCTACAGCGGATATCATGACTTATTTTTATGAAGGTTTGGCCAATGGATCCTCTAAGGATAAAGCATTACAAGAAGCCAAGCTCAAATATCTTGAAAATGCGGAAGATCTCTTTGCCCATCCTTTCTATTGGGCAGGATTTGTAGTGCAGGGAGATCCAAAGCCTATCATTTTGAGCAAAAGGTTTAACTATTGGTGGATCATCGTCAGTGGTTTCCTGATCTTCCTTTTTCTAGGTGCTACAGCATATTTTAGAAGAAAGTAAATAACCCCTACAAATAGCGCGACTGTAACCTCAGTTCGTGCATTCCATTAGTCTAGGCACCCCCCAACAAGTCATGGCTTTAAGACAGCTATCGGCGGATCTTTCCAAATAGGGTAACCATCTCCTAATGGTTGCAACCAATGGATAAGCAAACAAAAATCTTAGAAAAAATGAAAAGAGTATTCATCAATTTAGCAATTGCATTTTCAATCGTTGCAATGTTATCATCCTGCTTATCGACCAAAACAAGTGTAGGAGCATACAGGGAAACCCAAGGTTCTGAGTACACTTATGCCAAGGGGAAGCAACTTTGGTTACTCTGGGGTTTGATACCTCTGGGAAAAACCAGTGTAAACACTCCTGGGGACGGTAATTGCCAAGTAATTACCAGGTTTAACTTTGGTGATATGTTAATAAGCGGGTTAACTGCGGGTATTGTCACCACCTATACGATCAAGGTAAAAGCAAAGCAATAAGAATAAACCCTACACCTAGAGGGTAACCAATCAAAAACGTTTGCAACCAATGAGCAAACAAACACAAGATTATGAAAACGATGATGATAAAACCTCTCGGAGAATTGAAAAGAAGTTATCGACCACTCAAGTTAACCAGGCTGGTCGCAATGGCACTTGTGGCTGCCACCATGCTGTTGGCCTCAAAAGCACAAGCACAAGAATCCTTTCCAGATACCAAGTTCGGTATCAGGGCTGGAGGGAATGTAAATAGTTGGACCAATCAATTCCCATCAACTGACTTTGAAGGTCAGCAAGTCTTTCCTGATGACTGGAAGGTTCACTACGGCTACCATGGTGGTGTTTATGTCAACATCAGACTATCCGAACTGGTGGCCTTGGAACCAGCCCTGCTCTATTCTGCTAAGGGCACAGGAACCATTTTAAGCGCAGGAGGATCGACCATAAAGGGCACTATTAATTCCAATTACCTAGATATTCCTTTTTTACTCCGATTATATGTTGCGGATGGGTTCAATCTTTTTCTAGGGCCACAATTTTCATATCAGCTCAGCAGTGATTTTGATTTTACCGTGGATGGAGTTAAAGTCATCCAAGGTGAAAATATTACAAATAATATCAGCGAATTTGATGTAGCGCCCATTTTGGGTTTGGGATATGAATTTGAAAACGGTTTAAACCTGAACCTCAGCGGTGAACTGGGTTTACTGACAGTAGATAGTTTCGATCAGCTTAGTACCTTCAATCGCAACATAAGATTTTCCGTAGGTTATTCATTTTAACCCATATACAATTTAGAGGTTGATAAAGCGCAAATGCCCGTCAATTTTAATGATTTGACGGGCATTCCCTTTTGTGACCAAATCCAAAATGGAGCCGGTAGAGATCTAGGTAGCACGATCCATTGGTCTCTTATACCAATTGCATCTTATCTGATTTGAAAAAATAAACCATGAGTTGGAATAGCAGGGTAACCATTTGTTTCATCCTGCAACCAAGTAATACACAAACACAGAATAAAATGAAACACCAGCACACAGAATTAAATCGACATCTCCCCTGGTTAAGAACCAGAAGCCAGTACTTCCAACAAATTATTGTCGTCCTGGGAATTATTACCTGCCTATTGGCAGCACAGGTCACTTTTGCGGGCAATGGAGATACTGGAAAACCGCGGCCTGGTAAAAAAATGAAGATCATCCGCAATTCCAGCGCGTACCAGGGAGCCAAACTACAATATGTAGAGATCACAGGAGGGTATGGCATATGGGTGCAATCAGCCCAAAGCAACTTTAGAAACGCAGACCGCCCACTTTTTGGAAGTATTGAAATCGGTAATACCCACAGCCCGGTAAGTTTTGGAATTGGAGCCAGTATCAAAAGTCGATTCAATCGGGATAGCTTAGTATTGAGTCCAGACTACGCATCCGCATTTGCTAAGTACAAAATATCACAGTTGCTACCGGTACTTCCTTCCGGGTTAGAAATATACGGATTAGCTGGAGTGATTACTTGGAGGTCGAATTTAGACAATCTTAAAACGGTCACTTCGGAATTTAGTATTCCTAGTGGCCAAAAGGACCAAGGGATTGGCATGCTCCTAGGAGCCGGGGTGCAATATCGATACCGAGACTTTGGCCTTGGTGCGCAATTCCAGTGGATCACTGGAAAAGGCTCTTATGTGCTGGGAGATGGGTCAACAGCAGGAGTACTTACCGGCTCCAAGCAAGTCAATGTCATCCTCAGTTATCGAATCGTTTGGGGACAAAAGAAGATCAACTGTCCCATTTACAGTAAATAAAATAAGAATCTTAACAAAAAATTATAGTCATGAAATCAGAAATTACAAAGTTCAAAATACCAAGGCGTTCCATAGTAGGTTTATGTTTGGCATCGCTGTTTATGGTATTGACCTCCTGCGAGGAAGACCCTGCTTTTAATCGGCAGATAGATGCTGGCAATATCGATGATCTAGTCAAGCAAGTGGGTACCTACGATGATCCGGAACCTGGATTTCCTGAGACTGAAATCCCTGAAGAGGCAATAATTGGCCAAGGAGAAACCGCCTCGGATGGATCGCAGTTTGTATGCAATACCAGAAAATATCAAAAGAGGACTGTGATCGAGCAACTTACACTAGCTGCTTTTGACGACCGTACAGCCACCAATACAGCTTCACTTTATCCTGGAAGTATTATAAAGTTAAACGAGTATGTCAATGAAAATGACCTGACCGGTATCGGCGGTTATGAAAGAAATCCTATTCAGGTGTCAAGTACTCTTGGGGATATACGAGCGGTTGAAGATCCATCACAAAGAGGTAATGTGGACAAAGCGATTAAAGAGATTGAAGGCGAAACCGGAAGCTTTGCCGCACAAGTGCAATCCGAGGTGACTTATGCCTATTCATTCGAGCAAGCTATGTTGGAGTTTGGACTTGACGCCAGCTACATGGGAAATTCCGTATCCAGTAAGTTTAAGACAGAAAATACGGTTGAGGAAAAGAACATTTTTATAAAGTTCTTTCAGGTATATCATACTGTTTCCGTTCCTAATCCTGCTCGTCCTTCCGAGCTTTTCGGCAATTCAGTATCAAGTAGTGACCTAGAGGGCATTACAGGGGCTGGGAAACCTCTGGGTTACGTATCAGAAGTAGCCTATGGTCGAATGCTTATTGGACAATTCACTTATCGAGGAACCGAGTTTTCCAGTCAGGTGGAGCTTGAAGGGGAATTTAACAAAGGGTTGGCAAATATAAAGGCAGAAACAACTATTGCAAATGCGTCAAAATTTGTTAACTCCACTTTTAAAGTTTCAATATTGGGAGGTGATGCAGAACAAGCCAGTGTAGTTGCTGGTTCCGGAGCAGGGATGGAAGCGGTCCAGGCTGCCTTTGATTTTATGAAAGACGGCATAGGAGATGCCTCTTTGGGTGTACCAGTACAATTTAAAGTTCGTTACCTGGCAGATAATAGTTTGTTTGCTATCGTTGGTGCCGCCGAGT
>JBPCUG010000796.1:0-3494 GCA_051011275.1 Cyclobacteriaceae bacterium
GGAACATACTGGCATGAGTGTAGCCGCCGAAACGCGCCAGTATTTTCTCGATGATGTGACCAATATAGTGGGTGAAGCATTTTTAGCCACTCCTTTGAACTGTGCTCGATGCCACGATCACAAATACGATCCTATTCCCACCAAAGACTACTATCAGATCCAGGCGGTATTTGCCAGCACGCAATTTGCCGATCGGCCAGCGCCATTTCTCGAAGAGGAAAACCTTGATTACATCCCTAAGGAAAAGCAAAGAGTGGAGGCCTTGATCGAGCGTATAAAAATGGAAAGAAAACAATTGGTGGAAAAAGAAGAGGCAGCAGCTAAGAAATGGTTTAGAGAAAGAAATAAGAAGTACCTGCCGAAAAAGGTTCGAAGAAAATTGGATGAAAAAAATCAGCCTCCACGATACATTGGATTAAACTTTGCCGACCTGGGCTACCGTAAGGTTCTAGAGAAAAGGGAACAAATTGAAAATCGGAATCTTCAACGGTTTGGGCCCTGGGCCTACTCTGTCTACTGTGGACCGTTTAAGATGGTGAAGAGCAACATCAAAATGACCATGCCAGATAAAATGGAAGGTCCGGATCCGACTACCCATATACTTAAAGGTGGCTCTATCTACGCACCTTCGCATTTGGTTACCCCAGGTGTTTTAAGTGTCCTTCACCACGACTCCGCTGTGAGTAAAGATTTCAACCAGGTTTCACAACTGCCTGACGATCTAAATGGCAGACGACTACTCTTTGCTAAGTGGCTTGCACACCCGGAAAACCCGCTCACTGCCCGAGTGATGGTCAATCGAATATGGCAGAATCATTTTGGTAAAGGTTTGGCCCAAAACCCTAACAATTTCGGCGCAACAGGAAAAAGTCCTTCGCACCCTGTGTTGCTGGATTGGTTAGCTACTGAATTTATCGAAAACGGATGGTCGATCAAGCACATACAAAAACTCATTCTTACTTCAGAAGTTTATCGAAGAGCCAGCCATCACCCACAAATGAATAAGATAAAAGTTAAAGACCCCAATAATATCTATTTAGCCTACCGTAGCGCCCGCCGCCTTGACGCTGAAGAAGTGCGAGATGCTATGCTGATGGCTTCAGGGGAATTAAACAAGTCGATTGGCGGTATTCCCATAAAACCCGAAATCCCATTAGAGGTGGCTTTGCAACCCATACACACTATGGGATCTGTGGCTCCAGCCTATCAACCCTCCGCTATTCCTAAACTGCGGAACCGACGGAGTCTTTATATTGAAAGAAAGCGCGCCATTGAAAACCCAATGTTGCAAGTCTTCAACCAAAACGATAACGATGTTTCTTGTGAAAAAAGGGATGCCTCCACAGTAGTCACCCAGGCCTTTACATTATTGAATAGCGAGAATATCAGAGATCGGGCATTGGCTTTGGCTAATAAATTGTCGCAAGAAACCAATGGCACTAAGGAGTTGGTTACTAAAGCTAACCAATTAATTCTGTTGCGAAACCCAGATGCAAACGAAATGGCATCGGCGCTTGAATTTATAGCCGAAGTGAAGGAAGAACATATAAAAAACCCTAAAGCAAAACCGACCTACCCTTTGCAAGTAGAGCGTGAAATGATTGAAGAAATGACCGGTGAAGAATTTACTTTTACCGAGTCCTTAGATGTTTACAAAAATTATCAAGCGGATTTGAAAGATGCAGATGTGACCGCCGATATAAGTGCTTTGGCAGATTACATTTCTGTTCTTTTTAATACCAATGAGTTTCTCTATGTGTACTAGCGATCACATACCTGGCCAGAAGAAATGGCAAAGGCGGGAATTTATTTACGGCTTAGGCTCGAGCTTAGGAGCGGTGGCGCTATCCGGGTTACTCGCTTGTGAGTCCAAAAGATCGGTTGCAGCCAAGCAGCTGTCTCCACTGGCACCTCGTTCTCCTTCCTTTCTCCCGAAAGCCAAGAACTTCATCTTCCTTACCATGGAAGGTGGCCCAAGTCACATCGATACATTTGACCCAAAGCCCAGCTTAGAGAAATTTCATTTGAAAAAATTCGATCGGTCGGGAAAAGAGTTTTCGGCCATGTCCAGCGGATCTCGTTATTTTGTTCAAAGCCCTTTCAAGACCAGAAAAGTAGGGCAATCAGGCGCGGATATGTGCGAGCATTTTGTGCACCTGGCGGATGTGGCTGACGATCTTTGTTTCTATCGAGGTTGCCAGGCTGAATCGGTCAATCACCCAACCGCCATGTATCACCTCAATACTGGAAATAGATTCGGAGGTGAGCCAGCCATGGGCGCTTGGTGGAGCTATGGTTTAGGCACCTTGAACCAAGACCTACCTGCTTTTGTAGTTTTACCTGAGGTAGCTTTCCCCCAAGGTGGCGCTGCTAACTGGTCCAACGGATTTTTACCTCCTCACTATCAAGGAACGCCTTTAAGACAAGAAGGTGCACCCATCTTACATATCGATCCACCACCAGGTGTCAGTCATTATCATCAAAGAAAAAAGATAGACTTGTTGCAGTCTTTAAACAAGGAGCATCAGAAGAAGCATCCGTACCATGAAGAATTATCTGCACGCATGGAAAACTATGAGCTGGCCTATCGTATGCAGACTTCAGTACCAGGCTTACTGGATATTGATGATGAACCAGAGAAAGTTCGGGAATTATACGGAATAGGAGAAAAAGCAACCGATGCTTTCGGTCGCAAGTGCCTCATGGCCCGTAAGCTGATAGATAAAGGCGTTCGTTTTGTACAGGTGTACTCCACCGGGTGGGACTCACACGATTTTCTTGCCCGCGCTCATGGTAGTTTGATAACCAGTATCGATAAGCCTATCGCCGGGTTGATCAAGGACCTCAAGCGACGCGGCATGCTGGAAGAGACCCTGATCGTATGGTGTGGCGAGTTTGGCCGAACTCCGGACAATGGCACTCGCGAGGGTGGCATCGCCTACGGACGCGACCACAATCCCAACGCAATGGCTATGTGGATGGCGGGTGGTGGAGTAAAAGCAGGCCACACTATTGGTGCTACCGATGAGCTGGGCGCCAAAGCTGTGGAAGTGGTCCATCCGCTCCGTGATCTGCATGTCACATTGATGCACCTCTTCGGCCTGGATGACAATAAGCTCACTTATTTCCACGGAGGCCGTTACAAGCAGCTCTCCCAATTTGGAGGGAAAGTAATCACAGAGTTGATAGCGTAATAGGGATTTAAGTACAGGTATAACCTACTCCACAGGAACAATCTTCAAGATCTTTCCTGGCTCTTCAACAGCTACATAAATAAAACCATCCGGAGCTTGTTTTACATTGCGCAGCCTACCGACTCCTTTTATCAGGATCTCTTCAGACACCACTTGATTGCTTTCCATCTTGCAAAGGTTTAGGTATTGAAACTTGAGTGATCCCAATAACAGGTGGCCCTTCCATGCAGGATATTTATCACTGGTCACGAAATCCATTCCTGAAGGTGCAATAGAAGGCACCCAATAATGAACCGGAGA
>JBPCUG010000797.1:0-3059 GCA_051011275.1 Cyclobacteriaceae bacterium
TTGATTCACCTTCTCTTTATCATCCTTGTGAACACAATTAATGAAATCCTCGTAGGTGCCTTTGAAATGTTTGGGATCTACGCCAAAGTTTCGGAACATTCCTTCATCCCAGATTAATTCGTTACTCTCTGCGTTCCAATTCCATACCCCAATCTTGGAAACCTCAAGAGCCATTTTGAGTAACTGTTGATTTTTTTTATACTTAAGTTCCCTGATCTTTCTTCGATCAATATTTTCAAAGAACCCTCGAAGTTTTTTGACTTTTTTATTTTTGATTACTGGCTCCCCTAATGCACGAACCCATATTTCCCGACCTGTAGCGGTTATTAACTTAAGCTCTAAATCCCAGGGTTTCTTTAGAGAAATAGCCTCATCAATAGCATGCGCAATTGTTGCCCTATGATCTTTATGGAAAAAACTAATGCTATGCTCCAAGTTCAATTTTGTTCCAATTCGTATATTATGTATCCGATACATTTCATTGGTCCAGAAAAGCTCTTTGGTAACTAAGTTGGCTTCCCAGGCCCCAATCTTTGCTGATTCCTGAGTGGCTTCCAATAACTCATAAAGATGAGAGCCCGTTTGCGACCGTGCTCCAGTCGAGTCTTTTTCCGGATTAAACCTGTGATCTGTATTATTCATGTTTTGGCCTGATGGCTTTTTCTCAGGATGGTATTTTTATTACTTAGTGAACAATAAAAATGTGTTTCCTGACCTCCTTACAAAATTGTACTTTTTTGTTTTGCACAAAGTTGGAATTTAAAGATGGTTAAATTTTAGATTCGGTTCAGAGGGAACCCAAGGTGGTTCTATAAACTGTGCCATTTGTAGGTAAAAAGCGTTGTTTCCCGGGATTTGAGAAACATAATAGCCTGGAAGTAAGTATTTTAACTTAGGGTGCTCCAGTACATTCACCTATTAATTAGCGGGTTTCTACGGTGGTACTCTCGGCGAACAACAACGTACTAATAGGGGTGCAATTTTAGCTTTTGAAATTCTGAGTCACAAATGTTACTTGCAACTTCCATTGATCTGTAGACCAATCCAGTCAATATTTGCCCTAATTATTATACAGATTCTAGAATTTTTGGGATTAACTACTGTCTTTGCGTGGCACGTAAAGCTAACTACGCTATTCCCAAATTAGTGCAGGGCTTAACCTCTCGAAAGGTTGCTTCTTGTCCAAATAATATTAGGGGATTTGGTAAACCAATATTTGAACAGGTGACATTAACTAGTAATTGAAATTTCATATATTCACAGCTTAGCCAGGTACCTAATTCATGTCCACCAGACGCCAACTAGCAGCTATTATGTTCACCGATATTGAAGGATATACTTCTTTGATGCAACGTGATGAATCGGCTGGTGTGCGAATGAGAAATACGCACCGAGGTTTGTTTGAGGGCATCACCCATAAATATTCCGGAAGGATCCTCCAATACTACGGAGATGGCACTTTAAGCATTTTTGATAGCGCCATTGAGGCAGTGCAATGTGGCATTGATCTACAAAGTTCGTTCATAGAAGCATCCATACCGGTACGGATCGGTATTCATTTGGGGGATATAATATTTGATAAGGATGATATTATTGGAGATGGCGTAAATATCGCTTCCAGGATTGAATCATTGGCTAAGGCTGGAAGTGTACTGATCTCTGGTAAGGTATATGATGAGATCAAAAACAAACAAGATATAACTACTCAAAATCTGGGTGACTTTAAACTTAAAAATGTAGATGTTATCACACCCGTCTACGCTCTGACTAGTACTGGTTTGGTAATTCCCGACAAAGTGGGAGACGCGGCTAAAGGCAGTTTGGCCAAAGCCCCTGCATCCAGAAGTCTCACAAAGTATTGGTGGGCGGCTTTGGGGGTAGCCTTGCTAGCATTTATATTTTATCTAGTCAATGGTTCTGACGAAACCACAAACGTTGATAAATCCATCGCCGTGTTGCCTTTTTTAAATATGAGTCCTGACCCCGAGCAAGACTATTTTAGTGATGGGATTACCGAAGATATATTATCGCATTTGTCTACGATAGAAGATTTAAAAGTGATTTCCAGAACAACCTCTTGGGGATATAAGGACTCCTCTAAGGGCATTCCGGAAATTGGCCGCGAGCTTGGGGTTGATCATATACTGGAAGGAAGTGTGCGCCGATCCGGTGCCCATGTGCGAGTAGTGGCCCAATTGATAGATGTGCGGACGGACGAGCACATTCTGTCGCAAACGTACGATCGAGAAATTACTGAAATTTTTGATATTCAAACCGAAATAGCATCTGAGATTGCTAATTTATTAAGGACCAAACTTTCGCCAAGAGCACTTGGTTCTGCAGGTAACCCAGAGATTACAGCCTATGACTATTATTTGAAAGGCCACAAAATTCTTAGGGAATGGCCAACTCAGCAGGATCTTGATAATGCTATCAAACTACTCAAGCAAGCCCTGATTGAGGATCCTGACTATGCTGAAGCCTATGCTGATCTCGCGCTGGCCTATCTTATTAAAGGATCCTATCAAAGTAACCGGTCTGAATGGGTAGATTCAGCCCTTATATTGGTCAATCTGGCTGTGGACCTGAGCCCGCGGTTGCCTGAGGCATACATGGCCCGGGCCCAAATCTATGAGAGTGATTTGATTAATGATCTCGAAGCGGCCCAAAAAGACTTCCAAAAGGCCTATGATCTTGATCCAAATAATAGTGATGCACTACTAAACGTCGGTGTAAACTATTTCGATCACGGCTCCTTTGAAAAAGGTATTGATTTGGTTATCAAATCCCTAGAGGTAGAGCCAGATAAAACAAGTTTGCGAATATATGTCATATGGGCCAAGATCTATCAACTTATAGACTCTGTAGATCAGGCGATCGCCTATTATCAACAGGCCATCAAATTAAAACCCAATGCCACAAATGCCCTTAGCGAGTTGGTTGACTTATTAAGCAGCCGTGAGCAATATAAAGAAGCACTTGTCTACGCTGAACGGATCGTAAAAATAGACCCTACTTTACTGGCTCAGGATAATTTGGCCTGGACCTATCTAAGGAGT
>JBPCUG010000798.1:0-7338 GCA_051011275.1 Cyclobacteriaceae bacterium
ACATAACTTTGTCTACACTAGAGGGAGCGAACGTAATGATAAATGTTTAACTTAGACCTGGATACAACTGAACTATTATGGCTGTCGCAGGATACTCGGGAACTCCTTTGGTAAAGAAGCTTGGTATCAAACCCGGAATGAAAATTTTGTTGGTAAAGATACCTGATCATTATTTCGATCTTCTGGAGGAATTGCCGAATGACATCAAGATAGCGCCCGCCAGTGGCAAATCAACAGCTGACTTTATTCATTTATTTGTAACCGAAGAAAAACTATTAAAAAAACAATTTCCTCAGCTAAAAAAGAGGTTAGAAAAACAAGGAACTTTCTGGATTTCCTGGCCCAAGAAAACCTCTAATCTGCCTTCCGATCTTGATGGTAATATTGTCAGAACAACCGGACTGGACTTTGGCCTTGTGGACGTGAAAGTATGTGCTGTTGATAGTGATTGGTCTGGCCTTAAATTTATGTTTAGAGTGAAGGACCGCTAGAAGCTATTGACCCGCGGACTTAGAAGCAGCTTTTCCTCCCCATCGATTGTTGTCTCCTTTTAGATCAGCCATGCGCATTGACGGATCAATAGTGATGCTCTTGATGTTTTTCGATTGACCTTCAATAGCCAATGTGTAAGTAGGATGTGTCCAGCCCCAGTCGGCAACCACTTGCCTGCTTACCTCTGGCTCCTCTGTCGGTTTCTCTCCTCTCATAACGGACAAAGGGATGTGATAAAGTGTTTTAGTTCCTTCCTGGCTTTCCACCTCCAGATCAATTGGCATGATCATATCGCCAATCCGTTCTATTGTTATATGGGTCATGTTGGCTGAGTCAGCGACTTCCTTGATCCCATAGTCAATTGTTTTGGTGCTATAGACCCAATATTCCAAATACCAATCCAACACTAATCCTGATTCCTTTTCCATGATCCTGATAAAATCATACGGATCCGGGTGCTTAAATTTCCAGGTGTTGTAATATCTTCTCATCCCCCGATCTAGATTGTCTTTACCTATTACATAGGCCAACTGGTTAAGGAAGATCGATCCTTTTACGTAAGCTGCCAAGCCGTAGGAATAGTTGAAGTTAAAGTGATCAGCGTGGGTGCTTAAAGGCTCTTCCACACCACTTTCTACTAGCTTGAAATATGCACCATAGTTGCTTGGCTGCCCTACTCTGATCTGATCAAATAGATAGGCCATTACTTCACTGGAAGCATAAGAGGTAAAGCCTTCGTCCATCCAGGAGTGCAAGCTTTCATTGGTACCAAGCACCATTTGATACCAGCTGTGTATCAATTCGTGAACCGTAACACCCACCAGGCTTTTAAGATTCCGATTGCCGGTGATCAATGTGGCCATTGGATATTCCATGCCACCGTCGCCAGCTTGGATCACGGAATATTTTTTATACGGATAAACACCAAAATGTTCACTCATATATTGAAAAGCCTTTACCGTGTATTGAGGCAAATTTTCCCATTCCTTGGTTTCCTTTCCTTTTTGGTAAAAGAAATGCAGTGTGGGTCCATTGGGGACCTGGGCAATAGTATGCTGATAATCAGGATCAGCCGCCCACACAAAATCATGTACATTCTCTGCGATAAAGTGCCAGTTGAGTTTGCTGCCTGACCCCTTCGGAGCCACCTTGTCGTCTGAGTAGCCATGGCCGATCTTTTCGGGATTTTGCAGGTGCCCGCTAGCCGCTATCATATAGTCTTTGTCGATGTTTATTTTCACATCGAAATCTCCCCAAACACCATAGAATTCACGACCAATATAGGGATTAGGATGCCATCCGTCCGGATCGTATTCCGCGAGCTTGGGATACCATTGAGCCATAGAATAGCTGATACCCTCTTGATTATCCCGTCCTGAACGTCGGATTTGTAATGGTACTTGACCACTGAATTCCATGTAAAGATCACTTTTTGTTCTAGGCAGGATGGGATGATCAAGTGTGACTTCAAGAATTGTACCCACGGTCTCAAACTCAACCTTCTTAATATCTTGTTTTAAATAGTTGATTTGTTGAAAGCCGATTTCGTCAGACCTCAAGCTGCTGATCCTACTGCCTACACGTGGATCAGCATCCCTAATGGTTCTAGAGCGGATATCCATTTGGCTGCCGGGCTGAAAAGCATTAAAATACAGGTGATAAAAGACCCTTTTTAGGGTATCAGGGGAATTATTAAAGTAGGTAATAGACTGCTTTCCACTAAACTGATGGGTGCTCACATCGAAGTCGATCTCCATTTGATACTGGACTTTTTGCTGCCAATAGGTTGACTGGGCCAAACATTGCAAGCCGGCTAGCAGGAACAAACAAAAGGAAATTAACTTCATATTTTATATTTTTTAAACTCAATGTTACCAAAAATCGAATGAACCACCAACCGATTTAAAAATGGTAACTCTCAATTTTAATGCCATCTCTACCCCCAAATTTCAATTAAAAATAAAATAGCTTGCCAATTGTACCGTTTTTGTCGTGCTAATAAAGAGAAACTAATTGCTTTTGTTAATTTTGTCCGGATTTGAAAAAGGTAAGGAAATGAATAAGGATAAATATTTTGTGATTGACTTTGATAGTACCTTTACGAAGGTTGAGGCTTTAGATCTACTGGGTGAGATATCCTTACGGGAAACTGAGCAAAAGCAAGAAACATTAGCTCAGATCAAAGAGATCACTGACCATGGTATGGATGGGGGAATGTCATTTCGCGAGTCGCTGGAACGCCGGCTTGACCTGCTAAAAGCCCACAGGGATCACCTGCCGGTTCTGGTAGATTCATTGAAAGAGATGGTTTCAAAATCCTTCCAAAGGAATAGTGAGTTTTTTGAGAGCAACGCGGAAAGGATATACATTTTATCTAATGGGTTTAAAGAGTTTATTCTTCCTATAGTCACTGAGTATGGCGTCAAACCAGAGCACGTTTATGCCAATTCCTTTAAATATGATGATTTAGGCAATATCATAGGGTTTGACAGGGACAATGTTCTTTCTGAGAATAATGGAAAAACGCGACAGATTGAGTCTTTAAAATTAGCTGGTGATGTTTATGTAATTGGCGACGGCTATACAGACTATGAGATCAAAGAGGCAGGGGTTGCAAATAAGTTTTATGCCTTTACTGAAAACGTACATCGCCCAAAGGTAACTGAAAACGCCGATCACGTGGCACCAAGCCTAGACGAGATATTATATGTGAACAAGATGAACACCGCGATCTCTTACCCTAAAAATCGAATAAAGGTATTGTTGCTGGAAGGTGTCCATATAGATGCTGAAAACTTCCTAAAGGATGAAGGCTACCAGGTGGTCACTCATCCCGGTGGAATGGATGAAGATGAGTTGGTAGAGAACATTAAAGATGTTTCAATTCTCGGCATCAGGTCCAAAACTCACATAACTGCCAGGGTTTTAGAAAATGCGAAACGATTGATAGGGATTGGAGCCTACTGCATTGGCACCAACCAGATAGACTTGGTCGCTTGTATGAAAAAGGGAGTTCCGGTATTTAATGCACCCTACAGCAACACCAGATCGGTGGTGGAGTTGGCTATTGCCGAAATCATTATGCTGTTGCGAAATATACCTGATAAAATGGGTCAGATGCACCAAGGAAGTTGGCAGAAATCTGCTGGAAGTAGCTTCGAGATCAGGGGTAAGAAATTGGGTATTATCGGTTATGGAAACATTGGATCGCAACTATCTGTGCTTGCTGAGAATATGGGTATGGAGGTCTACTACTTTGATTTAGTGGAAAAATTGGCTTTGGGTAATGCCAAAAAATGTGATACACTAGATGAATTATTGGCTTTGTCTGATGTAGTCAGTATGCACGTTGATGGTCGAAAAGAAAATAAGGAGTTTTTCGGCCAGCCGCAGTTTGATCAGATGAAGGATGGCGCGATATTAGTGAATTTGAGCCGTGGTTCTGTGGTGGATATTGAAGCATTAAGGTCAAATCTGGAAAGTGGCAAACTAAAAGGTGCAGGGATCGATGTATTTCCAAAGGAACCTAAAACCAATCAGGATCCCTTCAACTCACCGATAAGAGGTTTACCAAATACTATTCTTACTCCT
Source organism: Cyclobacteriaceae bacterium (assembly GCA_051011275.1). Lineage (GTDB taxonomy): Bacteria > Bacteroidota > Bacteroidia > Cytophagales > Cyclobacteriaceae > JBPCUG01. The sequence continues at coordinate 4,084 of JBPCUG010000798.1, forward strand.
CATATTGGTGGAAGTACCCAAGAGGCACAGAAGAATATTGCTCACTTTGTGCCACATCAGATCGTGCAATATATTAACAATGGTAGTACTTATCACAGCGTGAATTTTCCAACCCTACGTTTACCGGAATTGGAAAACGCTCACCGACTAATGCATATTCATCATAATGTTCCTGGTATTTTGGCCCAGATCAATCAGGTCTTCGCGAAGTATGAAGTCAATGTTGCAGGACAATATTTAAAGACCAATGAGCACATTGGATATGTGATCACAGATATTGAAAAGCAGTATCACAAGGAGATGATCAAGGATCTGAAAACCATTGAGCATACTATCAAATTCCGTCTGCTGTACTAAAGCTTTTATTTTGATTTGGGTCGTTTTTATTTGTAGTTTGAATAGCCTAAATTAATTCGAACTAAACTCCGGTTCATGGCAGATAACTATAGTTTCTTCGACGATGTAAGCGGTCATGTTGACCAAGCAGCTAAATATCTAAAGCACCCGAAAGGCCTGATCACTCAGATCAAACAGTGTAACAGTGTCTATCATGTTACTTTTCCTCTACGATTGAAAAGGGGGCAATTTGCGGTAATTGAGGGTTACAGGGTACAGCACTCAACGCATAAGTCTCCGGTAAAAGGAGGTATCAGATATAGTCCGATGGTAACTGAAGATGAAGTTAAAGCATTAGCGGCATTGATGTCGTATAAATGCGCCTTAGTTAACGTTCCCTTCGGAGGAGCTAAAGGAGGGGTCAAGGTCGATCCTAAGGAATTGAATGAGGACCAATTAGAGCGCATTACTAGAAGGTTCACTGCTGAGTTGATCAAGAAGAAATTTATCGGTCCGGCTATAGATGTTCCTGCACCAGACTATGGAACTGGCAAGCGCGAGATGGCTTGGATTGCCGACACCTACATGACCTTTCATCCGGAGGAGGTGAATGCACTAGGTTGTGTTACGGGAAAGCCAATTACACAGCACGGGATCCGTGGTCGGGATGAGGCTACGGGTCGTGGTGTATTTTTTGGAATTAAGGAGGCAGTAGATGTATATGATGATATGAATAAACTGGGATTGTATCCAGGACTAGGAGACAAAAGAGTAATTGTACAAGGCTTAGGGAATGTGGGTTACTTTTCAGCCAAGTTTCTGCAGGAGGGAGGCGCTACTATTATTGGAATCATTGAACACGATGGAGCGATATTTAATGAGGATGGATTGGATGTTGAAAAAGTACATTCTCATCGGATTGAAACAGGGTCTATATTAAAGTTTGAAGGAGCTACGGAAATTTCCAAAGGTAGTGAAGTGCTCGAATACGATTGTGATATCTTGATCCCGGCCGCGCTGGAAAATCAGATTTCCGCTAACAATGCTAAAAATATTAAAGCAAAGATCATCGCTGAAGCAGCAAACGGGCCTATTACGTCGGATGCAGAAGTGATACTCAATAAGAAAGGAGTATATATAATTCCCGATGTTTATCTCAATGCAGGAGGGGTCACCGTTTCCTATTTCGAGTGGCTAAAGAATATCTCAAGAGTGTCATTTGGAAAAATCAATAAGCGGTATAATGAATTGAATAACCAGCTGATGGTGGATGCTATTGAAGATGCAAGTGATACCAATCTGCCTTTTAAACAACGCAACCTACTTATCCAAGGAGCCGGAGAAGCGGAGCTGGTGAATTCAGGACTGGAAGGAGTGATGGTAAATGCCTATCAAGAGATTAACCAAATAAGAAGGACTAAGGATTGCGGCAGTTTACGTACAGCTGCTTTCATCAACTCTGTGGATAAGATCGCTACTAGTTATTTGGAATTAGGTGTCTTTCCGTAGCCCTCGATTAAAGACTATACTGATAAAAGTCATTTTTACTCATGATAGGTATCATGGTTAAAAATTGCCGTTGAGCCCATATTTGCTTAATCCTGTGATGATAACAGCACAGGCATATAAAAAATAGGCTCAAGTGAAAACGATTCTACTACCGACTGACTTTTCTTCGAGTGCTCATAACGCCATTAAATATGCACTGTCCCTTTGGGCGGATGAACCGGTTCGATTCGTTTTGTTAAACGCATATTATCTTCTCCACAGTAGCCACGAAATGCTAATTTCTGTTGAAGATATCCTCAGAGACAACTCCATTCGGATGTTGCAAAAAGAATTAATGTTTATTGATAATCAAACAGCTGATCAACCGGTTGAAATTGAGACCTTGTCAAGAAGAGGAGAACCAATAGAGGTGATCAAGAAAGTGATTATTGAGCGGGCTGTTGACACAGTGGTAATGGGCACAAAGGGTGCCAGCGGATTAAAGGAGAAACTAATTGGTAGTAATACTGCTCAAATAATAAGTAAAACACGCTGTCCTGTTATCATTGTTCCTGATGGCGTAAATTACCATCAACCCAAAAAGATTGCCTTTGCTGCCAAGATGGGCAAACAGGAAGGCCTAGATGGTATAGAGCCGTTGGTGACTATTTCCAGAAAGCATCAAAGCCAAGTACTAGTACTTAATGTTGCCTCCCCCCGTGAACAATTGAATAAAGAGCAGATCTGGCAAAGGCTAAGTTTTAACGGACACCTGAAAGAACTCGAGTATTCGTTTCACATGGTTGAGGATAACCGAGTAATTCACGGGATCAACGATTTTATCAAAAGCAATAAAGTAGACCTTCTGGTAGTTGTACCCGGTCAGGACAACCTGGTACACCGTCTATTCCATCCTAGTGTAAGTAAGGGTCTGGCCCTGCATTCCAAAATTCCCCTGTTGGTTTTGTAGTAGCGGGCGTAGGTGGAAATGTTGATAAAAATCACTCTTTCTGCTAACCAATATCATAGAAATCCTTTCATCAATTTTGGAAATTCCAGTGTACCCAAAACAACTGAAGCCATGATTACACAAACATACACACCGGAAATAATGCTGCCAGACCCGGTAGATGAAGAAAAAAGCAAATTCTCTAACATCAGCAAAGGAGAGAAGAGCAACCTGCTCAATTACTTGTACGATTTAAAAGGTATGAAGCGCAGGAAATTCAATTCACGCGTCATGCTTTATCGCGCCATCAGTTTATGTATCAGTTTAAGTTTGGTCATTATGATGTTCGAGTGGAAGTCGTATGGTGATGAAAACCTATTGGCTTTTAGTGAGGTCAATACTGAGTTCGAAGAAATGTTAGATGTACCAGTGACAGAACAACCTCCACCCCCGCCTCAACAGTCGCAGGTAGTAAACATTAC